>CAUPXG010000010.1:0-63351 GCA_963515155.1 Streptococcus oralis
CAGCGCCTTCGATTGCACCACCTTTGATTTCAAGTGCTTCAGCGTTTTTAGCAAAGTCGTTCAAGATTTTCGCTGGTGCGATAACATCTTCGTTAGAAAATGCTACTGCAGATGGTCCAACAAAAACAGATGCAAGATCTTCAAGACCAGCTTTTTCAGCTGCACGACGTAAGATTGAGTTTTTAATGACTTTATACTCAACTTCGCTTCCACGAAGCTCACGACGAAGAACTGTATCTTGTTCAACTGTCAAACCACGAGCGTCTACAACGACGATTGATGCAGCAGCTTTCATTTTTTCAGCTACTACGTCAACTAGTTCCGCTTTTTTAGCAATAATTGCTTCACTCATTAGTGTGTTCACCTCCGTAATTATTTTGCTTGGGGAATTTTTCCAAAAGAAAAACGCGCCCAAACCTAGACACGAAAGTACAATACGCTTCTTTTTACATGATACGTTTTGTCCTCGGTAGGATCTTTATGAGTCGAGCTCCCCTACTGTCTTAGGCAGTTTTTTCAAACCGTATATAAGTATAGCATAGACAAAAAAAGAATGCAAGATTTTTGCAAACTTTTTTTAAATTTTTTTAAATCTCTACTGTCAAAACTTTGCCTTGCTTAACCACCTGTTCTCCAGCGATATAAACATCTTCAACATCACTGGATTTGACAGCATAAACCAGATGAGAGAGCATATTTTTCTGAGGTTGAAGATGGATTTTTCCTTGTGGTTGAATGACCAGAAAATCCGCTTGCTTGCCAACTTCTAGGCTTCCTATCTGCTTTTCCATTCCTAGAACCTTAGCTCCTTCGATCGTCAATGCCTTAAGGGCTGTCTCGATAGGAAATTGGCTGGCATCTCCACTTTTCATCTTTTGAAGAAGGGCTGCAGTCCGTCCTTCCTCAAACATATCTAGATTGTTATTGGAAGCAACCGAGTCTGTCGCAATTCCGACTGCTACTCCTGCTTTTTGGAGTTGGATGATTGGAGCAATCCCTGAGGCCAGTTTGAGGTTACTGATAGGATTATGGGCGATGGCCACATGAGAAGTTGCCAAGCGTTCAATTTCTCGCTCGTTTAGCTCGACCCCATGAGCAAAGACAGACGGATGATCTAAATAACCCAGTTCTTCTAGAAAGGCGAGGGGACGTTTGCCATAGCGTTTGAGGATAATTCCTGACTCCTCCTTGGTCTCCGCTACATGGATATGTATGGCAATGTCCAGCTCTTTTGCCATATCTAAGCTCGCTTCCAGCAAGTCTCTACTACAACTGTAGGGAGAATGTGGAGCTACCATAACCTTGAAATTTGGATTTTCATATCCTAAGATTTCTTCTATAATGGATCTTGTTCTGCTTATAGTCTCAGCAGTTGTTTCTGCCTCTGAAGAAAAGAGGGTCGGTGAGAAATAACAACGCATCTTAGAGGCCTTAACTGCCTGATAAATTTGCTCAATATCCACACCATTGGGATTATACATATCGTTGAAGGTTGTTGTCCCTGACTGGAGCATCTCCGTCAGAGCCTCTTTGACCGCCTTGGTAGTCATGTCGGGAGTAAATCCTGCTTCTGCTGGCCAAATATAATCATTGAGCCATTCATGGAGATTACTATCATCCCGGATCCCTCGCAAACCTGTCATAGCAGAATGGGTATGGCAATTAACCAAACCAGGCATAATCCAGGCTCCCTGATAGTCTATAATCTGCTCAGCTTGCTCTAAAATCTCAGGCTCCTCTTGGCCGACATAGACGATTTGAGAGTCCTTAACGGCTAAGACACCATCCAAATAAACATGGAAATCTTGATCACAAGTCACGATATTTACATGCTGATAGACTTTCATTGTTTTCTCCTTCTAAGACCCTGATTTTTCTAGCTATTGTAACAAAAAAGTCACCCGAAGGCAACTTTTTTCGTTCATAAGATTTTAAAATAGAAAGGATTATTCAGAGCTAAAAGCCGCAGCTTTTTGCATTTGGTAATACTTGCCCTTTCTAGCCATGAGATCCTGATGGTTACCATGCTCAACAATGTCACCATCCACCAAGACTAGAATCAGATCCGCATCCTGAATAGTTGACAAACGGTGAGCAATGATAAAGCTTGTGCGCCCCTTCATGAGTTTGGCAAAGGCATCCTGTACCAGCACTTCTGTCCGTGTATCGATGGAGGAAGTTGCCTCGTCTAAGATAAGAATCTTTGGGATAGCTAGAAAGACTCGGGCGATGGTCAAGAGCTGGGCTTGCCCGACAGAGAGAGATTCTCCTGCATTTTCCAACTTGGTATCGTATCCCTGTGGCAACTGTTGGATGAAAAAGTCTGCATTGGCTGCCTTTGCAGCAGCAATCACCTGCTCCCGGCTAGCATCAGGATTTCCAAAGGCAATATTGTCATGGATGGTTCCTTGCTTGAGCCAGGTTTCTTGGAGAACCATCCCAAACTGCTGTCTCAATGAAGCTCGGGTATAATCATAAATGGATTGCCCATCTAGCAAGATATCTCCCGAGTTAATAGGATAAAAACGCATGAGGAGATTGATAAGAGTTGACTTACCAGCACCTGTCGGACCAACGATGGCTACCTTGCTACCAGCTGGGATATCGATGGATAAGTCCTTAATCAAGATCCTTTCAGGATGGTAGCCAAAAGAAACATGTTTAAAGGAAATAGCTCCCTTGACTTGGTCACTGGTCAAGACTTCCTTACCTGTTTCAGCAACCTCAGGACTTTCTAAGACAGCATAGACACGCTCTGCGCAAGCGAGAGCACTTTGCAACTCAGCTAGCACTGAAGAAATATCGTTAAAGGGCTTGGTATACTGTTGGACATAGTTCAAAAAAGTCACTAAACGCCCAATGGTCAAGGTTGAACCCATCATGATACGATAGGCTCCCACTCCAGCAAGAAGGGCATAAATGAGCGCATTGACAAAGCGAGTTGAAGGATTAACCGTTGATGAATAAAAGATGGCTGACTGAGAATAGCCTGCATAGTTGGCATTCGCCTCGTGCAGTCTTTGGATAAACTCTGTTTGAGCATTGAAGGACTGGATAATGGTCTGCTGGCTAAGCGACTCTTCAATCAACTGAGTCTGAATCCCCCTGGTCTCTGTTTGCTTCTGAAAGAGATGATAGGACCGTTTGGCAATAAAGCGTGAAATCACCATGGACAGGGGCGTCAACAGCAAGACCAAGAGGGTCATGAGAAGGTGAATTTGGAGCATGGCTAGAATACTAACCAAAATCATCAAAACACCAATGAAAAATTGATTGAAAATCATGGTCAAGCCAGCTGCCAACTGTTCTATGTCTGTGGTCACACGACTGACCATCTCTCCACTACCCTGCCGATCCACAAAAGCAATCGGTAAACGATGGAGCTTATGAATGATTCGCTCTCGCAAGTCTTTGGTATAAGAGAAGATTAGACGATTATAAAGAAGAGGATTGGCCCATTGTACCAGAGTATTTCCTATGACCACCAAGATCATCTGGATAAAAATCTGCCAAAAAACTGGTGAAGAACCAGCCACTAGAACTTGGTCAATGACCTGTCCAATCAGAATAGGTAGGTAAATTGATAAGCCAACTTGGGCAATAGTTCCTAGAAAGGCTAGGAAAAGGAGGAAGGGATGGCTTGCTAAATCTATGGCCAAACGTTTGAGCGTCTGGTTTGCGGTTTGTCGTCTCATGCTAGTCCTCCTTTCCATTTTGAGATGCGTTGATTTCGCGATAGACTTGGCTAGTTTTCATCAAGTCCTCGTGCTTGCCAACAGCTAGGAGCTCACCTTTTTCCAAGAGGAGAATCTGGTCAGCCATCTGAAGTGTCGAAGTCCGTTGAGAAATCAAGATTAAGCTCGTGTTAGGTAAGTTTTCTCGAATTGCTTTCAAGAGCTTGGACTCAGTGATGGTGTCGAGGGCCGAGGTCGCATCATCTAGGATGAGAAATGGAGCTTGTCGCAAGACTGCTCGGGCAATAGATAGCCTTTGTTTTTGTCCACCTGAGAAATTTCGTCCTCCTGCCTCAACTAGGGCATCCAAAAGTCCTTCCTTTTCACTGACAAAATCCTTAGCTTGCGCAATTTCCAAGGCCTGCCAAAGTTCTTGGTCAGACACTTCTCGATTGAAACCTAGAGTCAAGTTGGAACGAATAGTTCCTTTAAAAAGTTCGACTTTTTGAGGTACATAGGCAATCCAAGACCGCCACTGCTCAAGATTACGAGGACTACATCCATCTCGATAAAGGTCAATACTCCCCTTGTCTGCTGGATAAAGACCAAGTAAGACTTGCACCAAGCTTGATTTACCTGAACCAGTTCCCCCGATGATACCAAGGATCTGCCCTTGATTCATATCAAAGGAAATGTTTCTCAGAGAAGGCTGGGCCGCATCAGGATAGGTAAAGGTTAATTCTTTGACTTGCAAAACACGATCACCGGTAGCTTGCTTTTCTTCTAATTCTGAAAAAATATCTTCTGGAGCTTCGGTAAAAACTTCCTCAATTCGCTTGGCTGAGATATAGGACTGGTTGAGGGAATTGATCAGCATGGCAAGCTTAACCAATTCCACCAAGATTTGCAAGAGATAGTTGATGAGGGCAATGAGGGCACCTTGACTGAGTAAACCTCCTTGAATTGAAATATAGCCCTGCCAGATGATGACGAGAAGAGTTCCATTAACAATCAGATAGGTCAGAGGTGTTAACAAACTAGACCAGAAACCCGTCTTTTCTTGCAATCTAGCATAAACTTGGTTAAGGGTTTGAAAAATCTGTAACTCTCGTTTTTCCTGACCAAAAGCACGAATAACTCGCATGCCTTGTAATTGCTGGCGCGTTTCCTGAACCAGCTGATCCGTTTTCTTTCTGAGACTGCTGTAGAGAGGATTGACCAGTCGAGAGAGACCGACAATGACAATCGTCAAAATGACAACCATAACTAAGAACCAGAAAGTTAGCTCAGCCGATATGCGATAGGCCATAAAGATAGCCCCAAAAACGATAATGGGAGCTCGCAAAAAGAGGCGCAGGAATTGATTGATCCCAGTCTGAATCTGGTAAGTATCCGAAGTCAAGCGAGTCACCAAGCTAGAAGTTGTCAGACGATCTCTGCTATCCTTGGGTAGGGAAAGAATATGACGATAAAGGTCGTCTGTCAGTTCTTTGGCAAACCCAACCGCTGCCTTGGCTGAGTAAAACTGGGCTACCAAGGCCACTAAAACGCCAATCACTGCAAAGATAAGGAGCAGGCCAATCTGCATCCAGAGATGGCCTTGATCTCTCTGAGGCAAGGACTGGTCAACAATCCCAGCAATCACCATGGGAACCAAGAGCTCAAAAACAGCTTCTAGTAGCTTGAACAAGGGTGCTATAATCGACTCATTGATGTAGGGTTTGAAGTAAGATAGTAAGTGTTTCATAAATCCCTTCTATTCTTATTCTGGAAATGAAGAAAGTGGGAAGCCCCACCCTCTCAGTTTTATTTGTTTAAGTAAGGTAATAGATAGCCATATCCTGCTTTTTCCATCTCATCCTTGGCTACAAAGCGCAAGGAGGCAGAATTAATACAGTAACGCAGGCCACCTAACTCCTGAGGTCCATCTGTAAAGACATGACCCAAGTGAGCATTTCCTGACCGAGAACGAACCTCGATTCGCTCCATTCCATGGCTCAAATCCTTGTAATAGTGAATTAATTCCTTAGAAATCGGACGACTAAAACTTGGCCAACCACAACCTGAGGCAAACTTATCCTTAGCAAAAAAGAGTGGCTCCCCTGTCGTGATGTCTACATAAATCCCCTCTTCAAAAGTTTGGTCATAAGCATTACTAAATGGAGCCTCTGTAGCAGCTTCTTGCGTAACACGATAAGACTCTTCAGTTAAGCTTTCCTTTAACACCTCTTGACTAGGCTTTTCATAGTTTGAGGCGTCAATCAATGGCTTCTCAGCATCGGTCACATCGATATGACAATAACCTGAAGGATTTTTCTTGAGATAGTCTTGATGGTAGTCTTCTGCTAATATGTAGTGGCGAAGTTTCTCCACCTCTACTGCAATCTTTCGACCCAGCATGCGCTCCTGCTCCTGCACCACTGTGTAGATAGCTGGCAAGTCTGCTTCATCCTGATAATAGATTCCCGTTCGATATTGGCGACCACAGTCATTCCCCTGCTGGTTAATAGACACTGGATCAATAACACGGAAATAATAAAGCAAAATCTCTCTGAGTGACACAGCTTTCTCATCGTAGATCACTTGAACCGTTTCTGCATGGTCTGTTTCCTTGAGCAGCTGGTAATTGGTCGTTTCGACTTGCCCATTAGCGTAGCCGACACTGGTTGCTAGCACTCCAGAAATACGTGAAAAATATTCCTCTAAACCCCAAAAACAACCACCTGCTAGATAAATTTCTGCCATCTTTATTTCTCCTTTATCAAGTTTTTAACTAATACTCTTCGAAAATCTCTTCAAACCATGTCATCTCTATCTGCAACCTCAAAACAGTGTTTTGAGCAACCGGCGGCTAGCTTCCTAGTTTGCTCTTTGATTTTCATTGAGTATAAACTTCTTTTCAAAAAAAGGATAGGAAGCCCTTTAATCAAGACTTTCCCCATCCTATCTTCTATTTCTTTACTTTGTTTCGACACGGACACCTTGCGTATCAACTTTCAAGTCATGCAGTTTGCCTTTGAAAGGTTGCTTTTGCAATTCTGCCTTAATAGCCGGCATCTTGTCATGAGAGGCCAAGACCATCACTGTTGGTCCGGCACCAGAAAGGTAGGTCGCATAGGCACCATTCTCTTTGGCTACTTGCTTAATCGTCGCAAATTCACGGACCAGACTTTGACGATAGCGCTCATGGAAGAGGTCCCCCTCGATTGCTTGACCAGCTGTCACCATATCTCCTGCTAACAAGGCTGCAACGGCCACATTGGCGATCGAACTAGCTGAAACAGCTTCCTTGTAGGACAATTTCTTAGGAAGGACACCACGGCTGTCTCGGGTACGCAATTCATAGTTGGGAATATAAGCTAGAAAATCACACTCTGGGAAGTCAGCCACAATCGCTGAAACATTTCCTTCAACAGAACTTGCAATAACGAGATTGCCGTAAATTGCTGGAGCTACATTGTCAGGATGTCCTTCAATCTTGGTAGCCAACTGCAATTTGTCGTGGTTAGATAAGTTGAGGTTGCCTAATTGGTTGGCTAGTTCAATCCCAGCAACGATAACCGAGCTAGAAGAACCCAAACCACGCGCCAAGGGAACATCACTGGTCATTTTCAAGCGTCTTGGTTGCAAGTCCGGCGCAATTTGCAAGGCAATCTTAAGCAAAAGATTACGCTCGTCATGGGGAATCCATTTGCCAATCTGGTGTTCAATCAACCACTCATCTCGTTCTTCACAGACCTCAATTTGAAGATACTTGGTTACAGCTACACCGACCGAATCAAAACCTGGCCCGATATTGGCACTGGTTGCAGGTACAATAATCTTCATCCTATTCTCCTAACACCTTGAAGGTATTCAAGAGGTCAAATTCTGAAGCTTTGGCCAACTCAGCTGAAACATTCTCAAGCTGTGCTTTATTAATCTTATGAGTGATAATCACTACACGCGCTTTGTCACCCTCTTTGCCATCTTGGAGGATTTGCTTGAAGGAAATATCTTGAGCGTTGAAAATCTCAGCCAATTTCAAGACCTGACCTTTTGAGTCTGGTGCCAAGATTGAGAAATAGTAGTTTGCTTTAACATCTTCAGGATTTGCCAAGACCAAATCACGGCTGTATTCGTTGAAGTCTTTACCAATGGTACCATCATTCAAGCGACGAACGATACGGACAATATCTGCTACAACACTTGTCGCAGTTGGTTTTTGACCCGCACCTGGTCCGTAGTACATCGATTCACCAATGCCTATAGACTTCACAAAGACTGCGTTCATTACCCCATTCACACTGGCAAGTGGATGTGCTTTAGGAAGGAAAGTTGGAGTCACTTCTGCAGCAATACCTGAAGGAGTTTCCTCGATAGAACCAACCAATTTCACTACATAGCCAAGGTCTTGGGCTACAGCTACGTCTTCTGGTGTGATGTTACGGATTCCCTTGTGGGCTACATCGTCAAAGGCAACCTTCATACCAAAAGCAAACTGGCTCAAAATCACCATCTTGTAGGCTGCATCAATCCCATCAACGTCATTTGTAGGGTCGCTTTCTGCAAATCCAAGTCTTTGCGCTTCAGCCAGAGCATCATCGTAAGACCAGCCTTCTTCCACCATCTTGGTCATCATGAAGTTGGAAGTTCCATTAACAACGCCAAGAACGCGCGTAATTTTGTCAGAAGCCAACGAATTTGCCAAAGTACGAAGAATTGGAATACCACCAGCAACTGCTGCTTCGTAGTAAAGTGCTACATTATGCTCTTTAGCAATTTCTAACAATTCTGCACCATGGACAGCCAAAAGGTCCTTGTTGGCAGTAACAACGTGTTTCCCAGCTTCCAAGGCACGAGTGATAAAGGTTTTAGCTGGTTCGATACGCCCCATCAATTCCACTAGGATTGTAATGTCCTTGTCTGATAAAATATCGTCTACATTGGTTACAAAGTTAAAGTCATTTCCTGCTGCAAGCAAGCGGTTCTTTTCATCTTCATCCTTGACCAATACCTTAGCTACTTCAATCTCCGAATGAGCTGACTGAACGATTTTTTCTCCATTTTCCTTTAGGAGGAATGGCACACCACTTGCAACGGTACCAAATCCAAGTAAAGCAATTTTAACTGTCATGTTTGTCTCCTAGAAATTTTCTGATATAGCCATTATAACAGAATTTTGTGAAAATTCCTATTATAGTAAATCACTATTTCAGTCTAGTAAAGAAAAAACGAATCCCATGATTCGTCTTTCTTGATAAATAAAAATTGATTTTAAAAATTATGAACGAATCTTTTGCAGATTAAGAACTGCATCGTGATTGATCATGATTTGCCCATACTCTTGCAAAACGGAACGACTGATGTCACTGTCATCTGCAAACTCACGCATACGAGCCAAGAGCCAAGCTGGATATGGACTTGGATGATTTTCTACATCAACTAAGATTGTCAAATAATAGTGTCCATTCATCTTATAGAGTTCAGAGGTTTCCATCTGGTAGTTAACCGTCTTTGCAAAAGCAACCAAGTCAGCAAGGCTTGAAAAGCGCAGGATATAGTAGATATAAGGTTCTTTCTTATTCTCAGTCTCCTTATTCGCTTGCTCCAGCTCCTCTTCCTTAGCCTCGACCTGCTCTAGAGATTGGATGGCCTCAATATCGTCCTTGGTCTTATCTGCAATGCTCTTTTCCAAGGTTTTGAGAAATTCATCTGGCGACATTTGGGCTAATTCTTCCATATCTGGTAGATCCGCCAAATCTTCAAAATCCAGATTTTGGTCAATCTTGGACTTGGTCACAAAGACGTCCACCTTATCAGGTTTTGGCGTCACGCGGAAACTCAGCATGCCACTATCCAAGAAATTGTCTGGCATCTCTAACTCATCTAAAATAGCATAGAAAAACTCTTCAGTTTTTTCCTGAGGAACGAGAAAGTCTGCAATCTCCATTCCTCGGTCCATCAAATCATCTAAAGTCATCGTGATTTTTAGTGTTGTATCACTAATTTGTTTCATCTTCATATCTAGTAACCTCATACTTTCAGTCTATCTATTATACTAGATTTTTACGATTTTATCAAAAGAATGAAGCGAGAATGTGATATAATACTAGATATGATTTTAGATTTAAGAAAGAAAGTTCAATGAAAAATATAAAAGTAAATGCCTTGGCCAGCTTGCTGGTCAATATTCTCAATATCGTTTTTCCACTGATAACCAATCCTTATCTGACGCGGATTCTCAGCAAATCCAATTACGGTTATTTCAATACAGCCAATACCTGGGCAAGTTTCGTTATTCCACTAGCTGCCTTTGGAATATACAACTACGGGATTCGAGCTATCAGTAAGGTCAAGGATGACAAGAATAAAATCAACTACGTCTTTTCTAAGTTGTTTTATATCTCGGTTTTTACCTCTCTCCTGACGACAGGTATCTACTTCCTCATTATCTTCTTTGACACCAGCATTGAGAATCTGAAGGTCCTCTACTACATCCTAGGGGCTCAAGCACTCTTCCAATTTCTCAATATCGAATGGATGAACGAAGCTTATGAAAACTATGCCTTCATCCTCTATAAAACATTAATTATTCGAATTACCATGCTGGTCGCTATCTTCGCCTTCGTTAAAACGGCAGATGATATCGTTCCTTATGCTATCGTTATGACAGCGACCACTGTCCTCAACTACCTGCTCAGTTTTCTTTGGATTAAGAGAGAAGTTTCTTTTGTTAAGATCGGTTTCGTCGAATTAGCTAAAGCTTCTAAACCACTCTTTACTATGCTTCTCTTAACGAACGCTAATATGCTTTATACCCTGCTAGATAGAATGTTTATCACTAAGGGACCGGATGAGAACTATATTTCCTACTATACAATTGCCTATAGTATCGTCATGCTGATTGCCAGTGTCTTGAGTGGAGCTATCAACGTCAGTATTCCACGCCTCGGCTACTATCTCGGGAAAAAGGATTACAAGTCCTATAATTATCTCGTGAATCAAGCGGCATCCCTATTCTATTTCCTTATGGTTCCAACTAGTATCGGGATTATGATATTGGGACGGTACGCAACTGTTATTTATTCTTCTGAAAAATATCTTGAAGCGGGTATCGTAACTAGCGTCTTCGCTTTTCGTACCATCATTTGGGCTATTGAGTTGATTCTTGGTAAACAGATTATCTTTATCAACGACCATGAAAATCGCTTAACTGCCTTCTACTTCCTTGGTGGTGGTGCCAATATACTATTAAATAGCATCTTGTATTTCAATAATATTTTTGCACCTGAGTATTACATCGCTACGACCATTATCGCAGAAACTATCGTTGTTTTACTTGAAATTCATTTTATCAAGAAACACCAACTGATTAGTTTAAAAGAAATTTTTATAACCTTAACACGTTATAGCCTCATATCCCTTGGTTTTATCCCAATCTTCTATATTTTCAAGATGATTTTCCAAATCAATTCCTACACAGTAAACTTTAATATGATTCTCATGGTTCTTTCTACCGTGGCAACTTGTGGTATCTATTACCTCTTGACCCTCTTTATTACCAAAGACAAAACACTCCACTATGCACTGAACCTTTTACTTGCTAAATTAAAACGAAATTAAAAAAATCCCCTACTGATAAATTAGTTGCCAGTAGGGGATTTTTTCTTTATTCGTTTTCTTTCTTTTCAGAAGCGTTGGCTTCTAGATTTGAATCTTGTTTAGGTTGTTCAACAATAGAGGAATTAGCTTCTTGTTTCTGTTCTGGCTTGACTGCCTCGCTATTTACAGCAGCAACAGCCTGTTTCCAGATACCTTCTTCGTTTACTTTGTAACCATCAGGTGTTGTTGCGTTCTTCAACAAAGAACCATTAGCTTGGAAATAGTACCAATTACCATCAAGCTGTTTCCAACCTGTCTGCATAGCTCCTGATTCATCAAAGTAATAATGATCACCATTTACTTTATGAAGGCCAACCAACATGATTCCATCTTCGGGATTTAGATAATACCAGACGCCTTTGTATTTTATCCAGCCAGTTTTCATAGCTCCATTTGATTCAAAGTAACGATAATGATTATCAAACCATTTCCAGCTTGTTTGCATAGCTCCAGATTTGCTAAAGTAATATTGCTTACCATCTACTTGATGGAGGCCGACTAACATAACGCCTTCCTTACCTTCAAGATAATACCAAGCATCACCATCTTTCAACCAACCAGTTTGGAGTGCGCCAGACGTAGCGTAGTAATGCCAAGAATTATTTGACCACTGCCATCCAACTTGCATAGTACCTGCAGAGCTGAAGAAATAGTTCTTACCGTCAATCTCTTTAGATCCTACAGCCATGATACCTGTTTCAGGATCCAAATAATACCATGATTCTTTATCTTTCAACCAACCAGTTTTCATAGCACCTGAGTTCGTATAGAAGTACCAGCTATTTTCTTGCCACTTCCAGCCAGTCTGCATGGCACCACTAGCATTCAAATAGTAACGAACACCATTTATATCTTGTCTACCAGTTAACATGATGCCATCTTTATCCAGATAATACCATGTTTCCTGATCCTTGACCCAACCAATTTTCATAGCTCCAGAACTTGCAAAATAGTTCCAGTGACCATCAACAAAGGCCCATCCAGTTTGCATGACACCTTCTTGATTAAAGTAGTACGTGCTTCCATTGATATTCTTTTTACCGACAGTCTTTAGCCCATCCTCATCATAGAAATACCAATCTGAATCAATCTTTTGCCAAGTTGAAGGCTTACCTGCTGCTTGGAGTGCACCACTTTCGCTAAAGAACATCTTCTTGCCATTATAGACTTGATGTCCCGTTAGCATCTTCCCATCTGCCGCAAAGAGATACTTTTTCCCTCCAATTTCAGAGAGCTCGCTAAATCGTCTAGCACCATTTGATTGGATATAATACCAAGAGTCATCTAGTTTGAACCAACCACCAGTTTGCATTTTACCATTTTGGTTCAGATAGTAATCATTCCCTTTGGCATTTTCTCCCCAGTCGTCGTTAAGGTGAAGCCAGCGACCTGCTTGCATTTGTCCTTTTCCATTAAAGAAGTATGTGGCTCCGCCAATCTCTTTCCAGCCGATAGCCATTTCTCCGTCAGTCAAACGATATTTCCAATAACCATCTTCTTGATACCATTTTTCGTCAACTACAGGGATATCAGGGAAGGTATTTGAAATATTAGCAAATCCTTTATCGCTAATATCAAAAACGGTAGCGTCTTGAGTTTGGCTAGCAGCATGAAGAACCTGAATATTTTTCTTCTGAAGGTATTCTCTGGTTGAAGCAACATTAATATCTCCACCAGTTGTCTGAATAATCATTTTTGGTGATAAGTTTTCAAGGAAATTAATCGTATTTGAAATTGTCGCATCATAATGGTGGTTCCATTTCATCATATCAACCTTGCCGATAACTGGACCTAACTTATCTTCTGCTCCTTCGGCATTATCCAAATCTCCACCAAGATAGATTCTCTTTCCTGCCACAGTCACCACTGAAACAATGGAGTTGGAGTTATCATCTCGAACTTTTTTCAGATTCCCTTCAGCATCATATTCATTCTTATAGTTGTAGAGTTGGATATCCATATCACCTAATTTTAGATGGCTATCCTCATCTGAAATATTCTGGATAAGAGTAACTCCTCGTTTTTGAGCTGCTCTCAAAGCATTATCATAATTGAAAAGATTATCCCATAGTCCCCAGTTCGCAGTGATCCGATCATCTGAATATTTTTTCAAATAAAACTTACCGACCTGATATCGATTGAGTATTTCGTCCGCTCCACCAATATGGTCACTATGAACATGAGTTCCTATAATAAAATCTAATTTTTTTACACCTATTTGATCCAAGTGGCGAATCAATCGATCCTCCAATACTTGATAATTTCTCATGGAAATTCCCCAGCGGCTTGGATAGCGTGGGTCACTCCCATCAGGAAAATCATAGTCTTCTCCCATATCAATCAAAGCATAGTGACCATTGCTTTCCAGAAGGATGGCGTCACTCCCAGATTTTGCTTTTGTATTTATGAAATGGATACGATTGCCCGAACCTGCAGAGATAGTATCTGCATCTACTCCTTGCGATAACTGAATCAGTAATAGAAAGAATGCGAGAACACTATAGCTGACTGATTTTAATAACCATTTATTTTTCACCTTGAAAACTCCTTTATCTTAACAATAAGCAACTTTTAAAAATCTAATCAATCCAGTAGTTTTTATCTCCTCCTGGGACTTGTTGCTCAATAGGTGGTGGAGTCATATAGTTTTCTCCAAATTCGTAGACAAGTATTTCATGGTATTTTCTCGGAACCTTGACCACAATGTTTTCATAAGGCATATCAATCAAATCATAGAGCCATTCTTTTTTTATACCATTTGGATAATAAGGGTCATAGATAGTACAAGTAAGATCTGTTGCTTGATCTACACTATACTTTAAAGCAAGGCTCTCTAATTTTTGATTCCATAGCTGTGGGGAAGTTAAGCGAAAAATCGCTGATCCCATATAACGAGGGAGGTTCTTAAGTCCACCATTCTCAGACTTGATCCCTTTAAAATTCAATGAAGAAAGGCGAATGAAATATTTGTAGAGCTTCATTTTCTTACGGTCACTTTCCTGTGTTACGACACCATCATATGGAAAAATGTCAACACAAGTTCCCAATACGACCGTTGTGTCAACGAGATTAGCATCTCGACGAGTCCTTACATCATAGACTCTCATATAACTGTATGGATATCCCTTTGTTTCTCTGAATGAAATCAATTTGTAGTGGGGATGATTTTCATTTTGTAAAACCTTATACAGTTTTTCAAATTCATCACGCGCCAAGGAAATATCTGTATCATCATCCCAAGGGATAAATCCTTTATGGCGTACAGCCCCTAGTAAGGTTCCAAAATCAATAAAGTATTTGATTTGGTGTTGTTCACAAAGATCATGTAGATACTTTAAAATATCCAATTCTACTTGCTTTATTTCTTCAAGAGTTAAAGTTCTTTCAGACATAGGTTCTATTCTCCTAAATTTGACTATATTTTTAAACGTTTGTTAATCCCAATCCCGTCATTTAGACCTTTTAACAATCTTCCATAATTTAAAATCATGATGAGATACTCTTTGTTCAACCAGTGGCAATTGCATATAGTCTCCGTAGTCTGAGGTCAAAATTTCATGATAGTTTTTCGGAATGGTAAATTCCTTACCTTCAAATATTCCAGTAGTAACTTGTTCCAGCCATTCACGTCTCCACACTGGTTTGTTCATATCCTTGTAGATAAGATAATCCACTTGCTCATAATCTGAAACTTTACGGGATTTTGCAAGCTCTTCAATCTGGGCAACGTATTTGTTCGTATTGGTGAAATAGAAAATAATAACTGACACATAGCGTAGCAGTGAATTCAGTACACTTTTCGTATTGGTAATGCCTTTAAAGGTGTAGCAACTCAATTGACGTTTCTTTATCAGTTTCGTCATCTTGTTTTTAAATTCTACGTCATCCTCGTAGCCATCTACAGGGAAAATATCTACATAGATTCCCATATTCGAATCGATGCGAACATCTTCTTCCAGCAAGTAGGTATGGTTATCCTGCACTTTCATGAAGGGATAGACATAGTTGAGATTATTTTTATAAGACATGACCTCGTAACGTTTATCAGGGTTAGCGATAAGGTAGTCTTGCAACTTTTCATAATCTTCTCGTAACATGCAGATATCCATGTCATCATCCCAAGGGATAAATCCTTGATGGCGAACAGCACCAATTAGACTTCCATATGCTAAGAAATACTTGACACCAATTTTCTGACAAACTTCATGAATATACTCCATGATTCCAAGTTCCATCTGTTGAATTTCATTGACATCTGTTACTTCTTGGTACCGAACTCCTTCATCCCGTTTGCAGACTACGAGTCCATAGCCAATCGCTAGCCAGAAGATGATATTAATAAAGTTGGTTGAATACATAATCTGACTTTCAAATAATTGACCAAACAAGATACCAAAGAATAGGATCATGATCAATTTATCAGTATTTTTCTTGGAAACAATCAAATACGTTAAAAAGCGCTTGATGACATAAGCCAGTACAAGAAGGAAGGATACCAAACCTAGAACTCCCGAACTGACAAATATAGTCACAAAAATGTTATGGAAATTCCCACCAATAAGGGAGTTTTGAATCTCAAATTTACTGAAATATTCTGTGTAGTAATCTGGAACATTTCGTACACCATAACCAAAAATTGGTTTGGCACTTCCCATCTTGATGGCATTTTTCCAGATATAGGTTCTACCACTTGGTGTTGTTTCGATCAGATGGAGCTCACCGTTCTTCTTAGTGACAGACGAATCTGTTTCAGCATAGGATTGTCCTTTGTTTAAATCTAAGACAGTCGCTGTTTCAGATGAGATATAGATTGAAGTTACATAGCTTAATCCAATATTAGTTGCAGTAATCAGCAAACCAGCAACTATAAAAGTGAGGAATCGTTTAACGATACTTCCTCTAGTAGCAAAGAAACTATAGAGTCCAATCATGAGAAGTAAAGAAAGTAAGGCTCCTCGACTTTGCATCGTTGCGAAGTAAACGAATTGAATCACATTGTTCAATTTAAGATAAACAGAATATTTACTTCCTTTATGGATCAAATACATAGCCAAAATAATGCTAATGTATGAAAATATCGCACTAGCATTTGGATTGACAATCCCCCACAGACGGCCGTTCATGACACCATAGTAATAAGATTGTTCACCAATCTTAAATAGGATGAGGACTCTACTTATCAATAAACCAAACGCAAAAATTGCTGAAGAAAAAGATACAATTTGAACCGTATAGGCAATCCAGTCAAATAATTTTTTAAGTTGCCCTGATTGTAACATGGTAAATAATAAAACATAGGTTACCATGAAGAGAATTTCAATCACATTTCCAATCAGATGTCCAGAGCGATTGAAAATAGCTGATAGCAGATGACTTCCAGCTAAGAGTCCAAATAAGGATAGAAATTTACGATCTGCTGTGATTTCTTTCCACTTAAACAATAAGGTATAGCAAATATAAAGCACTACAATCGCTGATAATCCCTTGTAGAGGGGATTTGCTATCTTATAAACCAGTGAACTCATACTTAAAATCGAAATGAAAACAAATAGATACGCAATCCATAGTTTTGATTTTTCAAAGTATTCATCCATTTTTGAAAAATTCATTTTCAACTCCTTCTCATGATATTAGTTTTTTAATCCAACAATTTTCTTATATAGCCATGGAGAAATGACAAGTGAAAGGATCGCTACCTTGCGAAAAGTGGTGAAATAAGCATCTTTCCATATTTCGCGTCGGTGCTGAACAATCCAATTCCTCAGCTCGGCTTTCTCCTTTTGATACTCTTCACGTGAAGTAAAGATAATTTTATCGTAAACTGTGATGTACGACCAACACTCTCTATTTATTAATTCGTATTTTAAATTAGGGAAGGCTTGTGAAACTTGAGCAATTATTTGCTTATAAACTTCTATTGTGTCAAATACATGTCGATTAACAGATGTCGTTGCACTTCCCTCACGATGATCATAATAATAAACAGGTTTGTCAATAAATACGCAACTGCATCTTGTCTTTAGTAGCAATTCAGTTAAAAATAGAGCATCTTCAGCTAGGTGATAATTGGTATTAAACTTTTCATCCGCAAGCAGGTCTCTCTTAAACAGTTTTGCGACTGGAAAAAATGATGTTCTGGTAGTCATCAGTAGTTCCTTCATGGTTTCTTCTGTTGACCAGAGTTCTGTTTTTCCTGAATATGAAGGTAGGTCTGTTACAATTCCGTTTTTGATATGGTGCAGAGGAGCAATTACAAAGCCTACATTCAACCCTTCAGCTGCACTTGCTAAAGTAGCTAGGTAATCTTGGGTAACGAAATCATCGCTATCAATAAAGGTAACCCAAGAACCCGTCGCTAGCTGAATTCCCATATTTCTAGCATTTGAAACACCAGCATTTTCGATATGATAAACCTTGATATTCTCATACTGAGACGCTAAGTGATCACAGATCTGTCCACTAGAATCAGTAGAACCATCATTGATTAGGATTAACTCAAAATGGGCATAAGTCTGTTGAAGAATCGACTCAACACATCGCTCCAGATAAGCCTCTACATTGTAGACTGGAACGATAACGCTTATTTTTTCTCCCATCATGCTCCATATTCTCCCTTGTACTCTGTGTAGCTCTTGTCCATGTCTGCTATAATGGCATCATGATGCGGTACTTGCTTGTCCTCTGGTGGCGGTGTCATATAGTCCCCAAAAGCAGTGCTGAGATAGGCATCATAACCGACTGGAATGGGCATCTCAGTTCCTTCAAATGGCAAGAATAGATTGTCTTCAAAAGATGCGATTGGGTATTTGTTTCGCATGTAGCCGGGACCTGAGCATAATTCCGTAATTCCATCGCTCTCAGCCAGACCATACTTGGTCATTTCTTTTTCAGCTTTTTTCCAAATGCGATAACGTAGCGATTTAGGAGTTAAACCCAGTAAAATACGACTTCCCCATTTCATGATGGCACCATGCTTTTCTGGGATAGTTTGGGCGCAAAAGAGTGAATAAATCAGGGCCCAACGAACCTGTTTCTTACGCTCAGCTGGATTTTTAGGATAATAATCCAAAGGTAAAACATCCAAGGCCAAACCGTGTGGCAAATCCAAATCCTTCTGATAAGGCTTGATACAAGTGGTTTCCTTATCACGAATGGTAATAAAAAGGTTACGGTCTACAAAATCTTTGTTACTCTTTGACAAGAAATAACGCTCGTCTGCATAACGTGGCCACAGTTCTGCTAATTTTTCATAGTCCTTACGTGGCATGAAAAAGTCCAAATCATCATCCCAAGGAATGAAACCTTTGTTACGAAGGGCACCAATAGCTCCTCCACCACAGAGATAGCACAACAAATCATGTTCTTTACAAAATGCGACGAAATATTCAGCCATTTCCAGACTACGAGCCTGAATCGCTTTCAAATCACTCATGTCTCTCCTCTTCTGTCCAATAACGAGTTATATCGTTTTATTATACCATAAAAACGCCCTAAAAATCCATCAGATACTAAGAAAAATCAAAGCCTAAACCACTTTTTCACTAGTGATTCAAACTTTGATTTTTTTATAGTATTCTATCTCATTCCCATTTGGGCGAGTTTGGTTTGGTATTTATTTTGATCGACTAGAAGTCCTTGTCCACCATAGATATCATAAGCGTCCACCCAGTCACCAAGTTCTGGGACGGTGAGTCTCTCAATGCCATTTTGAGCACCTTCTAGGACAGATAAGCCATTGGTCAACAAGAAGCTATATGGTAGATTTGTTGAGGTCATGCCAAAGACTTTTCCAAGTGCCTCTGATCCCGTAAAGAGCTTGGTTGGATCTTTGATTTGCTCAAGAACTGCTGACATGACTTGTTGCTGACGTTTGGTACGGCCGTAGTCTCCCTCGTCATCATCACGGAAGCGAGCATAGTTCAGCAAGGTGGATCCATTCATCTGCTGTTTTCCAACTTTGATGGTTTGGGTTGGGGACTCTGTCTCTGTTGCATGAAGGTCATCTCCAACTGTGGCTTCTGTTAAAGGTTGACCATTCAATGTTGAGAATTGGGCATCAATCGTTACTCCGTCAGGGAAGAGGGTATCAATAGCTGTTGCAAAGGCCTGAAAGTCAACTAGGGCATAGTACTTAATATCCAAATCAAAGTTGTCTTTTAGAACCTTGCGGACCATTTCAGCACCTTTTTGCCCTTCTTGTTCCCCAAGTTCATAGGCAACATTTAGTTTGTTATCCGTCTGTTTCTGGCCATTTACAATCTTACTATACCCGTCGATATAAACTAAGTTGTCACGCATAAAGCTGACTAGTTTAATCTTCTTATCCGATCCACTGACATTCAGTACCATGATCGTGTCGGTACGAGTCTCCGCACTATTTTGACCGATACGGCCATCTGTCCCCATGACTAGGATATTCACACCATCTTTGGTATCCTGACCGTTAAAGACCTCTACTTGAGCTGCCTTGGCGTCAGCTGGTTTATTTGTTGGATTGGCTGCTGACTGGAACCCTCTAAGAAACATGAAAATCATCCCTGCAAGCACACAAGTAATCAACAGCAAGAACCAAGTCAGTATTCGTTTGAAGCGAATTCTTCTCTTTTTCTTTTTGACTTTAGGTTGAGGAGCTACCTTTTCACGTTTCTTAGACCGGCTTCTACTGCCATAAGTCGGAAGATCAATGTCTCTACCCCAAGATTCTTCTTTTTCTTCTTGGTGGAAATGGTGAACTTCAGACTTGGAACCTGCCATCTTCTGTTGCAGATAATCAAACTCCCTCCGTTCACGGTCGTTGAGGTAATGGATATTTTTGAAGAGATAGTCATAACGTAACTGCTCGTGATGACTTAAAGGATTTTCTTTGCTCATTGACTCTCCTTTTCTATATCAGTTATGGTAAAAATCGGGTAGGTCCCTAGAATCTTGTGCTGGATTCCAATAGCTTCTAGTTCTTGTCTTGCAAAATGAACCAGTTCTTTGTCACTATAGTCTACATCGATAATGAAAAAGTATTCTCCCAAGGCTGTTTTAAGGGGGCGACTTTCAATCTTTGTTAAGTCAATCCCTCTCCAAGCAAAGGTCGAAAGTGCCTTGTAAAGAGCACCAGGTAGGTTGTCTGGTAAGGTCAAGGCCAAACTCATTTTTTCAGCTTGTGAGTTCAAAGGAATCTTCGGTATCTCTGCCCCTAACACCCAAAAACGTGTGAAATTGGCTTCCATTTCCTGAATATCCTCTGCAATCAATTCCAAGCCATATTCTTCAGCTGAACTTTTAGGAGCAATAGCTGCATAAGGCTGATCTGGATGTTCGGAAATAAAGCGGGCCGCATAGGCGGTACTGGCTGTTACCTCAATTTTGGCTTCTGGATAGTGTTCATCGATGAATTTTTTTCCTTGAGCCAGAGCCTGAGGATGGGAAAAAATCTTCTCAATCTTAGTATGACTAGGAACTGTCATCAGTTGCTGGTGAATGGGTTGAACAATTTCTGCAACTGCTTGGATGCGAGCCTGGTGAAAAAGGTAATCCAAACTTTCATGGACACTACCTTCAATGGAGTTTTCAACTGGTACCACAGAATAGTCCACCAAGCCCTGTTCATAGGCCTTGATAACATCTGTGATATTGGCAAAGGCATGCAATTCCTCTTTGGGAAAGGCTGTCTGCACAACATGATGCGAAAAAGATCCCTTGGGACCTAGATAGGCAATTTTCATCTCAGTTCCTCTATAATTTCCTCTGGGCTTAACTTGGTCACATCCAGAACTTGACTGGCTACTTCCTCATACCAAGCTTGTCTTTCATGGAAAATAGCTGCTAGTTCTTCCTTACTTTTGTTAAGAAAGAGCGGGCGCTGATTGTCCTTATCAGCTGCGATACGTTGGTAGAGGGTTTCAAAATCTGCTTTTAGGTAGATGTTATTAGGATTGGTTTTGAGCAAGTCGCGATTTCTCTGAAAAATGATAACTCCTCCGCCAGTTGACACAACTCGGTCCGTTTTTAGTAAGTCAGCTAGGACTTCTGACTCTACTTTACGAAAGGCCACTTCTCCTTTTTCAGCGAAGAAATCCGCAATGGACATGCCCAAACGTTCCTCGATTAAGGCATCCATATCGATATAGTCTGGGTCCAAGCCTCTAGCAATTGTCGACTTGCCTGCCCCCATAAATCCGAGTAATACCTTAGCCATGAATCAAGCTCTCCAAATCATCAAAGAAGCTAGGATAGCTAGTGTTGATGGCTTCTGCACGGTCAAGCTCCACTTCTCCATCAGCAACCAAGAGGGCTGCGATGGCTGTCATCATTCCAATTCGATGGTCACCAAACGTATTGACTCTAGCGCCATAAAGGGCTGATTTCCCTTTGATAATCATTCCATCTGCTGTAGGAGTGATATCCGCCCCCATGCTATTTAAGGCGTCAGCCACCACCTGAATGCGGTCAGTTTCCTTGACCTTGAGTTCCTCAGCATCCTTAATGACTGTTACACCTTGCGCTTGTGTCGCGAGAAGAGCAATAATGGGTAATTCATCAATCAAGCGGGGAATCAAGGCTCCACCAATCTCTGTTCCTTTCAGGTATGAAGACTCGACAGTCAAGGTTGCTGATTTAGCAACTGGGTCAATTTCAGTTATTTCCAATCTTCCTCCCATGGCACGAATGACATCAATAATACCGGTACGCGTTTCGTTAATACCAACATTCTGCAACACTACACGAGAGTTTGGAACAATCAAACCTGCGACCAACCAAAAGGCTGCACTGGAAATATCTCCTGGAACAACTACCTTTTGTCCGGTCAGTCTTTGTGGTCCTTGAACTGTGATTTTCTTACCATCCACACTTAAATGGCCACCAAATTGTTGCAACATATCTTCGGTGTGGTTACGAGTACATTCTTTCTCGATAATAACGGACTCCCCCTGAGCCTGCAAGGCTGCAAATATCAAGGCAGACTTGACTTGCGCAGAGGCGATTGGCAACTCATAGTGAATAGGTGTTAGGTTTTTCATCCCTTTTAAGTGAAGAGGGGGCAGGTCTCGCTCTGTTTGCCCTGAAATGCTAACGCCCATTTTTTTCAGTGGAATCGTCACACGATCCATAGGACGTTTAGAAAGACTATCATCTCCAAACATCTCTACTTCAAAATCCGCACCAGCAAGGACACCTGAAATCAGGCGAATCGAGGTGCCAGAATTACCCATATCCAAGGCATTTTGCGGAGCTTTTAAGCCATCCATTCCAACACCTTTAATGGTAATAACCCCATCTTTGTCCTCAATTTCAACACCAAGGTCACGAAAAACCTGCATGGTTGAAAGTACATCCTCTCCACGCAAAATATCATATACCTTGGTTTCTCCCTCAGCCAAACTTCCAAAAATAATCGAACGGTGACTGATAGACTTGTCACCTGGAACTCGGATACTGCCATGTAAGTGGCGAATGTTTGTTTTTAGTTTCATAGTTGACCTCATACTTGCAATACTTTTTCTTATTTTATCACAAAAAAGCCAGAAATTCCTGAAATTTCTGGCTTTTATACAGATAAAATACTATTTCAACAATTCTGAAACAGGCTCAAAGACAATTTTTTCAATGTCTGAAAGGTAAATGGACAATTGTTGCTGTTTGGTAAAGAAATCTGACAAAAGAGCGTTCTCTTGGATTTGCTTACTGAAAGACTGCATCCTTTCTTGGAAAGAGGCGTCTGGCATTTGTCCCGTTTGCGCCATGACTTGGATTTCTTGCTGGAAGGCAAGGTAATCTGCAAAAATCTTGCTGGCTTGTTCATCTGCTTGAATGGCATCTTTTGCCGCCTTGACCGCCTTGTATTCTGGTAATTCGCGAAGACCGCGACTGAGTTCATTTGCACTATCGTAAATATTTGACATGATTTTCTCCTTATTTGATGACGACTGTGTAGTCCGTATTTTCTGAAATTAAGCGCTCAGCTCGTTCCAGATCCTGAGCATTTTTAAATGAAATTTGTAGAATCCCGTGAACATCCTCACGGTTTTCTTCATTAATGTGGATATTGACCAAGGAAGTACCACGTAGCAATTCCAAAATCCGCAAGATAACATCTTCTTCATCGGGAACGTCAACATAGAGGTCGTAAGAGCTATCCACACCACCACGCTTATGGATTTCCATGGCCTGACGTTGCTCACGCGCTTGGTTGAAAAAGTTCCAAATATGCTCTTCTTCCCCCCTGCTAATAGCCTGACCAATCTCATCTAGGCGCTCCTTGAAATCCTCAATCCGCTCTAGGATGGTCTCGCGATTGGACAAGAGAATAGAGGTCCACATACCTGGTTCACTCTCTGCAATCCGTGTCATATCTCGAAAACCACCCGCCGCAAAGCGCCTTGTCATCTCATGTTCTTGAGCATAAACTACCGTCTGCTCCATAAGGCTGGAAGCTAGAATATGAGGAAAATGGCTAATCTGTGAAGTTACTCGATCGTGCTCCTTAGCATCAATTTCAATGAAGCGAGCATGGAGACCAGAAAGTAGGTCCTTCATTTCTGAAAGAGTTTCTGGAGTGGTCAAACTCGATGGAGTAAAGATATAGTAGGCATTTTCAAAGAGATTAACATCAGCAGATGCAGCTCCTGTCTTGTGGCTACCAGCCATTGGATGGGCCCCAACAAAGCGAACAGGCTTACCAGCCAAATACTGCTCAGCTGCTTCCACAATGGCTGACTTGGTCGAACCAGCATCTGAGATAATGACGCCTTCTTTCAAGTCTATAGTTGCCAACTCCTGGATAAATGCAATGGTCTGCTTGATTGGCAAGGTCAGAATGATGACATCAGCCAGAGGAGCAAAACTGGCAAAATCATCCGTTGCACGGTCTATCATTCCTCGCTCCAAGGCAATGTCTCTCGAAGCCTGACTGCGATTATAACCTAAAATTTCATAATCCGGATGATCACGCTTGATACCGAGCGCCATCGAAGCACCAATCAAACCGAGACCTGCGATATAGATGGTTTTTGCCATAAAGACTCCTTAATAGTTCTTTGTATAGTCTCGGTGCTTGTCAACTGCCTCTTTTAATTCCTCAAGATTATCTGATGAGAATTTTTCAAGAATTTCCTGCGCCAGAACCGTTGCCACAACAGCTTCCATGACCACACCTGCTGCTGGAAGAGCGGTCGGATCACTTCTTTCCACAGTTGCCTTGTAAGATTCGTGAGTCTCGATATCCACACTCATAAGTGGTTTATAAAGAGTGGGAATGGGTTTCATGACACCTCGAACAACGATGGGTTGCCCGTTGGTCATACCACCTTCGAAACCACCTAGATTATTGGTACGACGAGTATATCCGTCTTCTTTAGACCAGAGAATTTCATCCATAACCTGGCTGCCTTTTCGGTAACCAGCTTCAAAGCCGAGACCAAATTCCACCCCTTTAAAGGCATTGATAGAAACAACTGCTTGGGCCAATCGCGCATCTAATTTTCTGTCCCATTGGACATAGGAACCAAGACCAACTGGTACGCCTCCGACGACTGTCTCCACAACCCCACCAATGGTATCACCGTCACGTTTGATTTTGTCAATATAGTCCTTGATTTCCTGTTCTCGTTCTTTGTTGACAATAGAAACTTCAGACTGGGCAGCTCGTTCCTTAATCTCAGCCACTGTCAGATTTTCAAGTACATCGATTTCCTTGCCACCAAAGACCACGACATGATTGGCAATCTCCATATCCAGTTCAGCTAAGAGACGTTTGGCTACTGCTCCAACTGCTACTCGCATGGTTGTTTCACGAGCTGATGAACGCTCCAAAGAATTTCGCAAATCGTCAAAACGGTACTTGATGCCCCCAACCAAATCGGCATGTCCTGGACGAGGATGAGTGATTTTCCGCTTGCTTTTAAGTCGGTCTTCAATGTCCTCAGCAGACATGATATCCAGCCATTTCTGGTGGTCCTTATTGATAACATCCATGGTAATAGGAGCCCCTGTCGTCTTCCCGTGACGAACGCCCGAAGTAAAGATAACCTGGTCACTCTCAATCTTCATACGACCACCACGACCGTAGCCACCCTGACGGCGTTTAAGGTCCTCATTGATGTCCTCTACTGTTAAAGGAAGGCCCGCTGGAATTCCTTCAATAATTGCCGTCAAACGGGGACCGTGTGATTCTCCTGCAGTTAAATATCTCATTCGTTCTCCTTATTTTACCAAGTAGTCTTTCATCTCTTCCAGAGAAACTGGGTGAATGGTCGCTGAACCAAGCTCTGGTACCAAGACCAATTTCAAGGTGTTGCCACGTGCCTTCTTGTCATGAGTCAAAGCCTGATAAAGCTTGTCAACATCCCAGTTTTCATAATCAACTGGCAAGCCAAATTTCTGACACATAGCTGTAATGGACTGAGTTATGCCAGCTGGCATAAGGCCTTTTTCCTCAGCAACCTTTGAAATCTGCACCATTCCCATGGCCACAGCTTCTCCATGCATGACCTTTCCATAACCAGCCGTTGCTTCAATGGCATGACCAATAGTGTGCCCAAAATTGAGGTAAAGGCGAACACCATTATCCAACTCATCCTCAACTACCATCTTGCGCTTAACTTGACAAGAATGTTCAATCAAAGTCTCTGCATGTTCCAGAATGCTCTCTACAGAACCATCTAGCTCCGTTAAGAGAGCCCACAGTTCTGGATCCTCAATCAAACCGTACTTGATAACCTCACCCATCCCTTCAATCAGCTCTCTTTTCCCAAGAGTTTCAAGGACAAGCGGATCAATCAGAACCCCATCTGGTTGGGCAAAAGTTCCCACCATATTCTTAGCAAAAGGAGTATTGACACCTGTCTTTCCACCGATAGAAGAATCAACCTGGGCAGTCAAACTAGTCGGAATCTGAACAAAGTGAATGCCCCGCATATAGGTAGAGGCCACAAAACCAGCCAGGTCCCCAACGACACCACCACCAAGAGCCACGATCCCATCGCTACGAGTCAGACCTTGCTTGACTAAAAATTCATAGACTTTCTGAACAGTTGTTAAATTTTTTCGTTCTTCGCCTTCTAAAAAGTCAAAAACAGCTACCTGAAAATCAGCATCTTCTAGGCTGAGTTTAACCTTCTCTGCATAGAGAGAAGCTACATGGTTGTCGGTTACAATAACCACTTTTTGAGGTTGCCAGAGTTCTCGCAACCATTGACCAGCCTGAGCTAGACAACCTTTTTCAATCTGAATATCATAAGGATGATGCGGAATATCGATTCTGATTTTCATAGGAGGGTCTCCTTTTCACTATTTATATTTTTCTGTTAAGGACTGCCAAATCTCGTCTGTCGGCATTTCTTTACCTGTCCACAGTTGAAAAGCTTCAGCAGCTTGATAGAGCAACATTCCAAGGCCATTGATTGCTTGATTCCCCTGACCTTTGGCCCATTTCAAAAACGGCGTCTCAAAAGGTTGGTAAATGATATCTGCCACCAAGAGAGTTTCTGGCAAATTGATGCTTTCTGGAACTGGGGACGACTGACCATCCATTCCTACACTGGTCGCATTGACCAGTAAATCCGACTCAGCAATCCTTGATTGCAGCTCAGAAATATCTTCTAAAGCATATAAGTCCACTTTAAATCCTGTTTGGTCCTGCAACTTGTCTAGGTAAGGTCTTGTTTTTTCCATGGAAACTGAACGAACAAAAACTGAAATCTGACTGACGCCATCCAAAATAGCTTGCGCCAAAATGGATTTGGCTGCACCACCTGCGCCCAGAATGGTCATTCTCTTATCCGAGATTGTAAAAGAAGGCAAGCTCTTAAAGAATCCCTTGCCATCTGTATTATATCCAATTAACGTTCCGTCTTGATTAACAACTGTATTGACCGCCCCAATCAAACGAGCCTCATCACTCAACTCATCCAGATAAGGAATCACTTGCTCCTTGTAAGGCATGGAGAGATTAATCCCAAACATCTGGTAACGGCGAATATTAGCGACTGTTTCTGCCAAGTCACCCGCTTCAATCTCCCAAGCTACATAGGCACCATTGGTAGCTGTCGCCTCAAAGGCCCTATTGTGGATAAAGGGTGAAATAGAGTGTTTGATGGGATTTGCAACAACAGCTGCCATACGTGTGTAGCCATCAAGCTTCATCCAAAATCTCCCTGATTTTCTTCATGTTTGATAGCGAAATCTGACCTGGGGCACTCGCTTCATCCAGACTAGCAAATGACCAACTTGAACCCGTCACATCTGAAGTAATGCGTGATACCTTGCCCATTTTCCCCATGGAAATGGTCACGTACTCTTGCTCAGGGTTGAGTGTTTTAAATCCTCGAGTGTAGTTCATCAGGTCTAAAACATCCTGCTCCGTATGGGCCATAACTGATACCTTGACTACTTTGGGAGAAAGGCTGGTCAACTCAGACAAAATTTCCATCATGTTTTCAGGTGTCTCCTGGAAATTATGATAGCTCAAAACAAGATTTGGAAAATCCAACATTTCCTCAAAAACGTCCTTGTAGCTGAAATACTCAAAATCTACATAATCCGGCTGATAGAGCTGAGTAACTTCCTTAATGATTTGAACATACTCCTCAGAAGACAGTTCGATTTCTCCTCCCTCATAGCGAGTCCGAAGGGTAAAGACAAGTTCGCGGCCTGCGAATTTCTCAAAGATTGCAGGTGCTACCTGTAAAATAGCGTCCTTTGTAAGAAAGTCCGCACGCCACTCAATGATATCGGCATCTTCATACCTAGTGGCATCCAGTTCTTGCGCTTCTTCTAAACTTCTTGGCATTACTGAAACGATTAATTTCATCTACTAACCTTCATACTAATCACCTTGAGGTAATTACTGCTTTCATCTTTTTTATTATAGGCAAAGTCTGCTGGAAGACCATATTGGTTCAAGATCTGATACCTTCTTCCTGCAAAACCTTTATCAATTTGTTCTGTAAATTTCTGGCGGGAAACATTGGCAGCATTGGTACTGGCAATGATAATGCCTCCCGTATTTAAAATCTCTAGACTCTGGGAAATCAACTTGTGATAGTCCTTAGCTACAGAGAATGTTTGTTTTTTATTGCGGGCAAAGCTCGGTGGATCAAGAACAATCACATCATAGGTCAAGCCTTTTCTCTTGGCGTACTTGAAGTACTCAAAGACATCCATGACGATAAAACGGTGATTGTCCATGCTGAGTCCATTTGCCTGAAAATGAGCTTCTGACAGCTCTCTAGACCGTTTGGCCAAGTCGACAGAAGTCGTCTCACTCGCACCTCCCATAGCTGCAGCAACTGAAAAGGCCGCCGTATAGGAAAACATATTGAGCAAAGATTTGCCGATAGCTAGGCCGTCAACCAAACTCCCACGAACCTCATGCTGGTCTAGGAAAATCCCGGTCATCAAGCCATCATTCATAAAGACTTGATAGAGTACCCCATTCTCAAGAACAGTAAAGTAATCTGGCGCTTCCT
The DNA here is from genome assembly GCA_963515155.1 of Streptococcus oralis. Taxonomy (GTDB): domain Bacteria; phylum Bacillota; class Bacilli; order Lactobacillales; family Streptococcaceae; genus Streptococcus; species Streptococcus oralis_CW. The sequence continues at coordinate 28,778 of CAUPXG010000010.1, forward strand.
CACCATAAACATAGGCAGACTCGTAGTCTAGACCTTTAAAACGAATCTTTTCATAAGCCCCCAAGACCTCAGGAAAAACTTCCTTAAAAGCCTTTACGATCAGCTCACGAATCTGGTAAACAAAGGAGTTGTACCAAGAAAAAACAGCATAATCTCCATAGAGATCAACAGTCAGACCACCAAAACCATCCCCCTCTTGGTTAAAAAGGCGAAAGGCAGTAGTCAAGTCATCTTGATAATAAGGCTTTCTAGCTTCCTTGGCCTTACGAAACAGGATTTCAAAAAAGTCTTGATTGAAACGCACCTTTTCCTTGCTGATCAACCAGCCGATTCCCTTGTTCTGCTGGGAAAGATAGGCACTCCCTAAAAACTTCCCGTCTTGACTAAGAACTTCTACTGCCTGATCTGTCAGATCAAGATCTGTTAAATCACTTGCTTCCAAAAGAACTAGACCCTTAGCTAGCTTTTTTTCAACACGTCTGCTGACCCTAATTCTATTCATAGCTACTATTATAGCAAATTTTGTGACAATTCTCAAAAAAGAAACCGTTTAACCAGTTGTACTTTAGTTTACTGAGTGTCATTTTTGTTAAAATAAGTATATGCCATTTACTTTTTCACCAAAATATCCTTTCCCTTGTGATGGAAGGAGAGTTTCCACGCGCTAAAAATAGACAAAAACAGAAATGAGTATAGAATCTTGCGCAAACGTTTGCCTAGTTCTAAACTTTATGGTAGAATAAAACACAACATTGATAAGCAAGAGGAAAAACAATGCAAAATCAGACACTTATGCAATACTTTGAATGGTATCTGCCACACGACGGCCAACACTGGGCTCGACTGACAAATGACTCAGAGCACCTAGCAAACCTTGGCATCAGCCATGTCTGGATGCCACCTGCCTTCAAGGCAACCAACGAAAAAGATGTCGGCTATGGGGTCTATGACTTATTCGACTTAGGCGAGTTTCACCAAAAAGGTACTGTCCGCACCAAGTATGGTTTTAAAGAAGACTATCTTCAAGCCATTCAAGCCCTAAAAGCACAGGGAATTCAACCTATGGCCGATGTGGTGCTCAATCACAAGGCTGCTGCCGATCATATGGAAGCCTTTCAGGTTATTGAAGTGGACCCTGAGGATCGTACCGTTCAACTAAGCGAGCCCTTTACTATCAATGGCTGGACTCACTTTACTTTCGATGGTCGCCAAGATACCTACAATGACTTCCACTGGCACTGGTACCACTTCACAGGTACAGACTACGATGCCAAACGCCGTAAGTCTGGTATTTACCTGATCCAAGGAGACAATAAAGGTTGGGCCAACGAGGAATTGGTCGATAACGAAAACGGTAACTACGACTACCTCATGTATGCCGACCTGGACTTTAAGCACCCTGAAGTCATCCAAAATATCTATGACTGGGCTGACTGGTTCATGGAAACGACTGGTGTAGCTGGTTTCCGCTTGGATGCCGTTAAACACATCGACTCCTTCTTTATGGGCAATTTCATTCGTGATATGAAGGAAAAATACGGTGACGATTTCTATGTTTTTGGAGAATTTTGGAACCCTGACAAGGAAGCCAACCTAGACTATCTTGAAAAAACAGAAGAACGCTTTGACCTTGTCGATGTTCGCCTCCACCAGAATCTCTTTGAAGCCAGTCAAGCTGGAGCAAGTTACGATCTTCGTAACATTTTCACAGATAGCTTGGTTGAACTAAAACCCGATAAGGCTGTAACCTTTGTCGACAACCATGATACTCAACGAGGACAAGCCCTTGAGTCTACTGTTGAAGAATGGTTCAAGCCAGCAGCCTATGCGCTCATCCTTCTTCGTGAGCAAGGCCTTCCATGTGTCTTTTATGGAGACTATTACGGCATTTCAGGGCAATATGCTCAAGAAGATTTCAGAGAAGTTCTTGACCGTCTCCTAGCTATCCGAAAAGACTTGGCCTATGGAGAGCAAACAGACTACTTTGACGATGCTAACTGTATTGGATGGGTCCGTGCAGGTGCTGAAAACCAAACACCGCTCGCAGTCCTTATCTCAAACGACCAAGAAAACAGCAAGTCTATGTTTGTCGGTCCAGAATGGGCTGACCAAACCTTTGTTGACCTCCTTGAAAATCACCCAGCACAAATTACAATCAATGCTGAAGGTTATGGAGAATTTCCAGTAGCAGCGGGTTCAGTCAGTGTCTGGGCAGCAAAATAAACCTATCAGGTACAAGTCAAATCCAACCGGGTTTGGCTTTTTTGTATGCACAAAAAGACCTACCCAAATGGATAGATCATTATTGTCTTATAATTTACCTTCTACTGCCTCCAAGAGTTCTTGAATTTTAGCTTGGTTGCTTCCTCCTGCCATGGCCATGTCTGGTTTACCACCACCACGTCCATCGACAATTGGAGCCAATTCTTTGACAAGGTTTCCTGCATGCACATCTTTTGTCTTGCTAGCTACAAGAACATTGACTTTGTCACCGATGGCTGCAACTAGGACAAGCACGTCAGAGTAGTCTTTTTGTTTCCAGTTATCCGCAAAGGTACGAAGGGCACCTGCATCTGATACAGACACTTGACTAGCAATGTAACGGTGACCGTTTGCTTCTTGAACATTCTTGAAGACATCACCTGCTGCCGCTGCCGCTGCTTTTTCTTTCAACTCAGCATTTTCTTTTTGAAGCTGACGAAGTTGTTCTTGAAGTCCTTCAACCTTATGAGGTACTTCTTTGAGTTGAGGTGCTTTCAAGGTTGCTGCGACTGCTTTCAGAGCGTCTTCTTGTTCGCGGTAGGCTTCAAAGGCTTCCTTACCAGTCACTGCCAAGATACGGCGAGTTCCTGATCCGATTCCTTCTTCTTTGACAATCTTGAAGAGACCAATCTCAGAAGTGTTGCCAACATGGGTACCACCACAAAGTTCCACTGAGTAGTCACCAATGGTTACAACACGGACTTCTTTACCGTATTTCTCACCAAAGAGGGCCATAGCTCCCATTTCTTTAGCCGTGTCAATATCTGTCTCAACAGTTTCTACAGCAATTGCTTCCCAAATTTTCTCATTAACTTGCTGTTCAATGGCGCGCAACTCTTCAGGAGTCACAGCTTGGAAGTGAGTGAAGTCAAAGCGAAGGAATTCGACTTCGTTCAGAGATCCTGCTTGTGTCGCATGGTGACCAAGGATATTGTGAAGGGCCGCATGGAGCAAGTGAGTGGCTGTGTGGTTCTTCATGACACGGTGACGGCGATTGGTGTCAATTGCCAAGGTGTATTCTTGGTTCAAAGTAAGTGGTGCAAGAACCTCAACCGTATGAAGAGCTTGTCCATTTGGCGCTTTTTGAGCATCTGTCACTGTAGCTACAAGGTTTCCTGTAGCATCCAAGATTTGACCGTGGTCAGCTACTTGTCCACCCATTTCAGCGTAGAATGGAGTTTCTGCAAAGATAAGAGAGGCAGTTCCTTCTGAAACAACGTTTACTTCTGCATTGTCCGCTACGATAGCAACAAGTCTACTAGCTAGTTTTTCTTTTTTGTAGTTAAATCGGCTTTCCACTGTGATGTTTTGAAGGGTTTCATTTTGCATACCCATTGAACCACCCTTAACAGCTGACGCACGCGCGCGTTCTTGTTGCTCTTTCATGGCTGCTTCAAAACCTTCACGGTCTACAGTCATCCCAGCTTCTTCAGCGATTTCTTCTGTCAATTCAACTGGGAATCCATATGTATCGTAGAGTTTGAAGACATCTTGCCCCGCGATAACGTTTTGACCTTTCGCTTTCAAATCAGCTACAATGGTTTCTGCAAAGTGTTGACCTGAGTGAAGGGTACGAGCAAATGACTCTTCTTCGCTCTTCACGATTTTTTCGATAAAGTCACGTTTTTCAAGCACTTCTGGGTAGTAGCTTTCCATGATTTTTCCAACAGTTGGAACTAATTTGTAAAGGAAAGGCTCGTTGATGCCCAATTTTTGACCGTGCATAGAAGCACGACGGAGGAGACGGCGAAGAACATAACCACGACCTTCGTTTCCTGGAAGGGCACCATCACCGATAGCAAATGAAAGAGAACGAATATGGTCTGCGATAACCTTGAAGCTCATGTTGTCGCCGTCTTGGTCATAAACCTTACCAGACAATTTCTCAACTTCACGGATAATCGGCATAAAGAGGTCTGTTTCAAAGTTTGTCTTAGCCCCTTGGATAACGGCCACCAAACGCTCCAAACCAGCGCCCGTATCAATGTTCTTGTGTGGCAATTCCTTGTACTCACTACGAGGTACGGCTGGGTCAGCGTTAAATTGTGACAAAACGATGTTCCAGATTTCGATGTAACGGTCGTTTTCGATATCTTCTGCAAGCAGGCGAATACCGATGTTTTCTGGGTCAAAGGCTTCTCCACGGTCAAAGAAGATTTCTGTATCAGGTCCAGAAGGTCCCGCACCGATTTCCCAGAAGTTGTCTTCGATTGGGATCAAGTGACTTGGGTCCACTCCTACTTCAATCCAGCGGTTGTAAGAATCTTTATCGTCTGGATAGTAGGTCATGTAGAGTTTTTCAGCAGGAAAATCAAACCATTCTGGGCTTGTCAAAAGCTCATAAGCCCAGGTGATGGCTTCGTCACGGAAGTAATCCCCGATAGAGAAGTTCCCCAACATTTCAAACATAGTATGGTGACGAGCCGTTTTTCCGACATTTTCGATATCGTTGGTACGGATAGCTTTTTGCGCATTGGTAATACGTGGATTTTCAGGGATAATGGTTCCGTCAAAGTATTTCTTAAGGGTTGCTACCCCAGAGTTAATCCACAAAAGAGTTGGGTCATTTACAGGAACCAAGCTGACTGATGGTTCTACAGAGTGGCCTTTGCTTGCCCAGAAATCTAGCCACATTTGGCGAACTTGAGCACTAGATAGTTGTTTCATAATATCTCCTTATTACTTGTTTAATTTGATTGGCTTTCCAGCATCTCCACATAGTCAATCGCGACACAGAGGGAAATGACTAGGTCTGCATAAGAGTCTTCATAGACGGTTACGGTGTAAGTTGATGTCAAATGGAAAATCTCTTTTCGAATCTCGGCGACAAGCTGATCACGATCATCTAGCAATTTGAAATTCAAATCCCAGATATTGCCCTCAATACGAAGCCCTAGATTGTCAAACTCATACTTATCTCGCCAGAAGGTCAACTTCTTGCGAATGACGAAATTGGAACCGTTTCGTAACTGGATAGTAAAGCGAGGAAGCAAAGTAAAAAATTCTTTACTAATCTCACTGACTTGCTCACCATAGGCGTCAAAGATGGTAAAGGTCTTAGGAATTTGGAAGAAAGAGCCCTCTACCTGATAGTTCACTACTCCTCTATCATCCTTGATATCGAAGCGTTCGCCTCCAAGACGAAACTTTTGTTTCACGAGAAATGTCTTCATAAACACCTCCAAAAATCAAAAGACAAGTCCATATCACGAAGGGCGAAAAACCGCGGTACCACCTTCATTCAATGAACTTGTCATTCTCTTATTCTTATGCAATTGTCTGATTGAGTAGCATGATTTCCTAGCTTAGATGGCTCGCAGCACCGCCATTTCTCTGGACTAAGATAACTGAAAATCAATTCTCAACTTTCTTATTATATCGTTTTTGGAGGAGTTCGTCAAGGTTGATGACAACGAATCATAAACTTCTGCATTAACCTCTTAATTTATCTAGATCTACTTTGTGATGTTTGAGTATTTTTGGGCTTATAAATTGAAATTTTAATTCGTGTACGTTTCAAATCAACTTTCTCTCCAGCTTTTGGAGTTTGAGATACTACTGTTCCTTCAGCAGTACCCTCAGGAGCACTGGAAACTTCTACTACTTCAATATTAGCTTCTTTTATACCTACAATGTTAGTTAAATTATTTTTTGTAAACTCTAAACTTGAACCTGCATAATTTGGCATGGCAACACTAGTTCGTTTTTTTGCAACAGTCAAAATAATACCTGATGAATCATTCAAATCATATAAAGTTCCCTCTGACAAACTCTGACGTAAAATTGTACCGGGAGAATACTCATCACTTTCTTCTTCCTCAACTTTTATATGATTCTCAGGAATATTTTTACTCTTCAATTCAGCTATAACATCCGAGAATTTTTGACCAATGTAGTTTCCAATATATACTTTTGAAACCTGTGAACTAGAACTGGCAGATGTTGTCGATGATGTTTGTTTATCTTTAGATTTATTACCACCAAGTGAACTTTTTGTTGTGGAACTCGTGGAGATCTCTGAGTTAGATGATTGAGTTGATTGCTTAGTGCTGTTATGAGATGATTTAGACTTAGTCATTCCTATGAAAAAAGTTCCAATTATTAATAAAAAAAGTAAGCTTATAGCTATTCCGAAAAACCACTTTATTCTACTTATTTTCTTTCTACGACGCTCTAATAATTCATTCTGTTCTCTTTCTTCCTGTTGTTTTAATTGAAATTGCTCCGCAGCTAAACGTTTTCGTTCTAGTTCTCTCTCTTTCTCAAGTAAATACTCATCATATTCAGTTTCTGCTTCTGCTAGAAGTATCTGTATCCTACCTCTCTCGTCTTCTGATTCAGCTTTAGCCCACATTTTTTTTAAACTAAATATATTATCTTTATATTGTTGCTCTATACGTAGTTCTAGTTCTCTCTGATGTCGAGATTCCTCTTCCCATTGCCTCTGACGTTCTAACTCATTTCTCTCTTTTAATGTTTCTTGTTGTTCTCGAGCAAGACGATTTTGTTCATCTAGTGCTGCCTGTTGCTTTTGGTTAGAAAAATGCTGTTCCCATCTCTGCTGTTCCAACAAGTTATTCTGTCTTTTTAGCTCTTGATTCAATTCTTCTTCTCGACGAGCTTTTTCCCAATCATTCAGATTATTCATATTCCCTCCTAGTTCGCATTATAACCATGTTCCCTAGATTTTAAAACTTCTTTCCACCAGGATTCACGTTTTAAAACAAACTTATCATCTATTTTACCGTTATAGTTTTCCAATACAGAGTATTGAAAATTTTCTTTAACGTAATTCAACCCTTGTTTTTCAACCAAAATCCTAAGTTCTTTATTGCCACCATGTCCATTATCCACATAGGATTGCCAACGTTGTAAAAGCATGCCATAGTTTGAAGTTGCTGAGCCTACATATAATTTACCATTCTGCTTATCCGTAATAAGATAAACAGCTTTTTGATTTTCTAAAGCAGTTATCCAATCTTTCTTTCTCAAACGTAAAATCAATTCTAATTCTTTATAAGACAAAGAAATATTATCATATCCCGGAAATTCTTCTCCTCCAAATGAATCTGATAACAATTGCTCTATCACAAGTTTTTCCTTACAAGTTGTATACTTTAGAACTGAACCTCTAGATTCTTTTCTGTACCGAATAATTAGACGACCAAAAAGGGCTGAATATTCCTTTAGTTCAATTCCTTCATAATTTTGTCCTCCAGTAACAAAAAGTTCCTTACTCACTTCTTTTATAGTAGTTAATAACCATTTGTTATTATCAATCTTAATGAAATTTATGACAATATCTCCAACATTGAAATATCGCTTATTTGTTCTCCAAAATAAGTTGTAGTTATTAATTATTTCTTCGTCTCTCAAATAGGTCTGAATTGGATTTTCACCCGTCCAATTATTAAATTTCACCTTGAATTTTCTCTGATTTTGCTCACTTATATTCAAAATATCGTTTAACTTTATATCCATGACAAACTCTCCTCCCATAATATTTGCTTAACTTTACATTTCTCATATATTATTATACAAAAAGGTATATTTATGGTCAAACTTTTATAAGTTTGATTTATTAATTTCATCATAAAAAACGAACCAGCTTTACTGATTCGTTTCATAACTGATAACTCCTACTTCCGGTACATTTTAAACTGTAGGAAGAGGTCACTGTATTTTCCTGTCCATTTATGGTCAAACTTCTCATAAACTTCTAGGTGTTTCATGGTATCAGCGTCTGGATAGAAGGATTTATCTTCCTTGGTCTCCTCTGGGAGCATTTCCTTAGCTGGTAGGTTTGGTGTTGAGTAGCCTACATACTCCGCATTTTTCAGAGCATTTTCGGGTTTTAACATAAAGTTGATAAAGGCATAGGCTGCATCTTGGTTTTTCACAGTTTTTGGAATAACCATGTTATCAAACCAGAGATTGCTGGCCTCAGTCGGAACGACATACTTGAGATTAGGATTTTTCTCCAACATCTGGCTGGCTTCCCCAGAAAAGGTCACACCGATGGCAGCATTGTTCTGGATCATGTAACCCTTCATCTCATCCGCCACAATGGCCTTGATATTTGGAGTCAGTTTGTAGAGTTTGTCTACCGTTTCTTCCAACTGCTGAGGATCCTTTGAGTTGAGACTGTAACCGAGTGAGTTAAGCCCGAGTCCCAGCACCTCACGCGCCCCATCAAAGAGCATGATAGAATCCTTGTATTCTGGTTTCCAGAGGTCATCCCAATGCTCAGGCGCCTCATCTATCATGGTTTCATTGTAAACAATTCCCAAGGTCCCCCAGAAATAAGGGATGGAGAATTTATTACCCGGGTCAAAAGACTGGTTGAGGAACTCAGGTCCGATATTTTCGATTCCTTCAATTTTTGAATAATCAAGAGGAACCAAAAGATCTTCATCCTTCATCTTGTTAATCATGTACTCACTGGGGATGGCAATATCGTAGGTTGTTCCACCCTGCTTAATCTTGGTATACATGGCTTCGTTAGAATCAAAGGTCTCATACTGTACTTGGATGCCTGTTTCTTCTGTGAATTTCTCCAAAAGTTCGGGATCAATGTAGTCTCCCCAGTTGTAGATAACCAGTTTTTGACTATCTCGACTGTTGATTTTACTGTCTAGATGATGAGCAATCCCCCACAAGACAAGGATAATCGCTACAATTCCTACTAAAAATGAATAGAGTTTTTTCATGCTTGCTCCTCCTTCTCATGTGAGATAAAGTAATAACCTACAACTAGGATAATACTAAAGAGAAAGACGAGGGCAGACAGGGCATTGATTTCTAGCGAAATCCCTTTACGAGCACGAGAGTAAATCTCGACTGACAGGGTTGAAAAGCCATTTCCCGTCACAAAGAAGGTCACGGCAAAATCATCCAGCGAATAGGTGAAGGCCATGAAATAACCTGCAATGATAGACGGAGTCAGGTAAGGAAGCATGATTTCCTTGAACATCTGAAACTGACTGGCACCAAGGTCATAAGCCGCATGAATCATGTCATCATTCATCTCCTTGAGACGAGGCAAGACCATCAAGACCACGATAGGGATGGAAAAGGCCACGTGACTAGATAGAACCGTCAAAAAGCCAAGCGAAAACTTAAGCTGGGTAAAGAGAATCAAGAAGCTGGCACCAATCATAACGTCAGGCGCAACCATGAGGATATTATTGAGTGATAGAAAGGCTTCTTGGTATTTCTTACGAGACTGGTAGATGTAAATGGCACCAAAAGTCCCGATAATGGTCGCAATCAAGGCAGCTAGAAAGGCCAAGAAAAAGGTTTGGGTGAGGATCAACATGAGGCGACCATCACCAAACATGGTTTTAAAATGGCTCAAGCTAAAACCAGTAAAGCTGTTCATATCATCGCCAGCATTAAAGGCATAGCCAATCAAGTAAAAAATCGGCAAATAAAGGATGATAAAGACAAAGGCTAGGTAGAGATTGGCAAATTTTTTCATCGTTCTCTCCTTTCCTTGGTCACCCACATGGTGATGAACATGGTCAGGATGAGGATCACACCAATGGTTGAACCCATACCATAGTTGTCATTGGTCAGGAAGTTCTGCTCAATAGCCGTTCCCAAGGTAATAACGCGGTTCCCACCGATCAAACGTGTCAGCATGAAGAGACTCAAACTTGGGATAAAGACAGACTGAACCCCACTTCTCACCCCGTTCATAGACAGAGGGAAGATAACATGGCGGAAAGTTTCCCACTTGGTCGCACCGAGGTCGTAGCTGGCATTGATGAGATTGTTATCCATGTCATCCAAGACATTGAAAATCGGTAAAATCATAAAGGGAAGCTCGATGTAGCTTGCGACAAAGATAAAGGAGAAATCGGTAAAGAGCAACTGTTGCGAACCGATTCCGATGAATTCCAAAAATTGATTAATAGAGCCATTCTGACCAAAAATCCCGATAAAGGCATAGGCCTTGAGGAGCAGGTTAATCCATGTCGGCAGGATAATCAGCATGAGCCAGAGTTGACGGTGCTTAAGACGGGTCAAAAAGAGGGCTGTTGGATAGCTGATGAAAAGTGTCACCATGGTCACAATCCCCGCATAAAGCACAGAGTTGAAGCTCATTTTAAGATAGGTCAAGTTTTGTGACGCAAAGTAGGATTTATAGTTTTCTAAACTAAACTGCCCTTCAATGTTGAAAAAGGATTGTCCAAAAATCAAGACCAAGGGTGCGAGAACAAAGAGGGCAATCCAGAGCATATAGGGCACTACAAAGAGTTTAGAGGTTGTTTTCTTCATCTCTTTCCTCCTCGATCGCGTTAATCAGACCTGCTTCTTGCTCTTCGATTTCTACGTACTCCTCGATTCGAGCATCGAACTCTTCTTCGGTTTCGTTGAGACGCATGATGTGGATATCTTCTGGTTCAAAGTCCAGACCGATTTCTTCACCCACAATGGCCTTACGAGTCGAGTGGATCATCCATTCATTTCCGAGTTCGTCATAGGCAATAATCTCGTAGTGAACCCCACGGAAGAGCTGGGTATCAACCTTGACTTGGAGCTTGCCTTCTTCAGGAAGGGTAATGCGCAAGTCCTCTGGACGAATGACAACCTCAACTGGCTCATTTGGCTTCATTCCCCCGTCGACTGCTTCAAAGCGTTTGCCGTTAAACTCAACCAAGTAATCCTCAATCATGGTTCCTGGCAAGATGTTGGACTCACCGATAAAAGTGGCAACAAAATGGTTGATCGGCTCATCATAGATGTCCACAGGTGTTCCAGACTGGACAATCTCGCCATCATTCATAACGAAAATCCAGTCACTCATGGCAAGAGCTTCTTCCTGATCGTGAGTGACAAAGACAAAGGTAATCCCCAATCGTTGTTGCAGTTCACGCAGTTCGTACTGCATGTCTGTTCGCAATTTCAAATCCAGCGCTGACAGAGGTTCATCCAACAAGACCACACGGGGTTGGTTGATGATGGCACGGGCAATAGCCACACGCTGGCGTTGTCCTCCAGAAAGTTTACGGATAGAACGTTTCTCATAACCTTCCAACTGAACCATCTTGAGAACTTCCGCTACGCGTTGTTCGATTTCTTTCTTGTCGATTTTACGCAAGCGGAGAGGAAAGGCAACATTTTCAAACACATTCATATGTGGAAACAAGGCATAGGATTGGAAGACGGTATGGACGTCTCGCTTGTTGGTTGGGATATCGTTGATCCGCACCCCATCCAGTAAAATATCCCCTGTCGTCGCATCCAGTAAACCTGCAATGATGTTTAGAATGGTTGATTTTCCTGAACCAGATGCCCCTAAAAGAGTGTAAAACTTCCCTTCTTCCAACTCAAAATTGATGTCTTTGAGAACCTTGGTGTTGCTGTCTTCAAAAACTTTAGAGACGTTTTTGAATTCAATAATTGGTTTTTTCAATTCCTCTAAATTCCTTCTTCTTCATAAATTAACAGATTGGGACCTTGTTAGAATGCTAGACACAAGCGTAGGAAATAAAATGACCTAAACCTCATTTAGCGATAAAATCCCAATCTTTGAATGCTATGTAAAAATAATGTTATTCGTGTTCACCCAAGATTCGGACTTCTCTTTCAAGAGTGACACCTGAGTGTTCCTTGACTTTTTCGATAACAGATTGGATCAAGTCTTCATAGTCTTTGGCCGTTCCGTCAGCAACATTGATCATGAAACCTGCGTGTTTTTCAGATACTTCCACACCACCGATACGATAGCCTTTCAAGCCAGCCTCTGAAATCAACTGTCCTGCAAAATGCCCCACTGGACGCTTAAAGACTGACCCACATGATGGGTATTCTAGAGGTTGTTTGAGTTCACGTAGGTGCGTCAAGCGGTCCATTTCTTGCTTGATAACCTGATGATTCCCTGGAGCTAGGGCAAATTTAGCTGACAAAACAACAGCCCCAGAATCCTGAATAGCTGAATGACGGTAACCAAAAGCCAAGTCCTTGACTGACAAGGTCTCGATTTCCCCTTCTTTGGTCAAAACTTGACAAGATTGCAAGATATGAGCAATCTCTCCTCCATAGGCACCCGCATTCATAAAGACAGCTCCACCGATGCTTCCAGGAATCCCACAAGCAAACTCAAAACCAGTCAAACTATGACGGAGGGCAATACGTGTCGTTTCGATCAAGTTGGCTCCAGCTTCTGCTTCGATGGTATAGCCATCAACCGAAACGTTATTAAGCTTATCGCACAAGATGACAAAACCACGGATTCCACCTTCACGAACGATGATATTGCTGGCATTTCCTAGCACCATCCAGGGAATATTCTCTTGATTGGCAAATTGAACGACACGGGCCATCTCATAGCGATTGCGTGGCAAAACTAGGTAATCTGCTCGACCTCCTACCTTTGTATAGGTATAGGTCTTCAAGGGTTCCTTAAAACGAATATCGATTCCTTCTAGGATTTCAAGCATTTTTTCTTTTACTGACATGTCACTCTTCCTTTTTCAAAATTCATTCCATTATACCATTTTTAGAGACATTTGACGACCATAAAAAGAGCTTGTTTTATCTTTACATAAAAAAAGAGGTCCCCCCTCTTTTTATGATTTTTTCCAAAATGTAGATTTTGTCAGCCAGATAAAGGCTAGAAGTTCTGCGAGAAGAATAAACTCAACTAGAAGCGGATTTGTAATCCATCCAACCTGAGATAAGGCTGGAGCCAAGTCAAACAAGGCATGCAAACCATAGGCAGCAAGGAGGTAGATCCATTTCTTTTGACGGACACTTTGATAGACCCAGATGGAAAGACCAATTTGGAGAACCAGAGCAAGCACACGTTCAACTCCTAGTAAATAAACCTGCCATACAGAAAGAGACTGGACCGTTTCGAGTGTAGACTTTGGAAGAAGATTGGCTACATCAGTATTTGAAGACTGGATGAGTGAAAAGAGAATCAACAAACTGATCAAGCTTCCCATTCCGAGATAGAGCATCTCCAAGCCCCCATGTCCCAAACCATAGGCCAAAGCATCTCGATCTTCTAGCTTTCTCTTTTTCTCCAACCATTTAAAAAAGACAAGACGAGCTGTTTCCTCAAAGAGAGCCGCCATGGCGATTCCATAAAGCACATATAAGAAAGGCTGCTCCTGCATAAGCGGAATGGTTCCATCTTTTTGCGGATGGAGTACCAGAAGGTGAACCATCTTCTCTAACACTTGAGAAGAAACAAAAAATGCGATTGCCCCCAAGCCCATCACTGCAAGAGAGATTTTAAACCGTTTTTTAGCATACCAAGTTCCACTTACTAGAATGAGAACCAAAGCGATCATGGTAAGGATAATATGTACTGTCATCTTTTTCTCCTATTCTGACTTATCAATATCTTTCTTCATCTCGTCAACGTTAAATTTGGCGAATAAATACTGGCGATCTTGGACTGGAAAACGTTGGTCCAACTGGTCGACTGCCCCAACCTCAATCATTCCTTCTTTGATAACAAAGTCCATCACATGCCCACCAAAGGTCAAATCATCTGAGATAAAATGCAAATGATAGCCTGCAACACTCACTCCGTGGAAAATCTCCGGTGTCCAAAATCCAACAATAGTTCCCGATACATTTTCACGGCTATATTCAGGTTGGTGTGTCGCCACATCAGCAAACTTGGTATCAGGTGTGGATTTGGGAATCATCCGTACATGCATTTGTGAAAATTCGCCATGAATCTTGATGGAACGAAAAAGATTTTCCCCATCATAGTAGGACTCAATTCGCTTTTCCAATTCCTTGTCCGTCATCTCAAAGCGCTGACGAAAAATCACTTCTGCCTGATGAGGAACCACTGCTGCATAGGGAATAAGAGCATCCGCTGCCACTTCAACGATTTCAGGCGTTTGACCAGATCCCTTGGCTTGATAAGCCTTGCCATCAAGGACAATCAACTCCCCATCAATCGAATCCAAAGTCCCCAAGCCGAGGTCACCATGTTCCAGCAACTCTCCTACTGTCATGGTTCCACCATAGAGACCTGCCATTAGGGCACCTAGAGTATTGTATTGAAATAATTTAACCGGTTCCTGCACTTTTCTATCCATTCTCTTTCTTATCTTCTGTTCAATGAATCATTATACTTTCTAAGTATACCACATTTGCTCCTAGTTGTGAAAGGGAGAAATGCTTTTCCCATTGCAAAGGAGGCAAAAAAAAGGTACAATGTAACAAAATCAACGGAGGTCTGGAATGAAGAAAGAAAGTAAATACCAAGCAGTCGTTTCCTTTCTAAAAAAGGGGATCGAATCAGGAAAATTCCCAACAGGTAGCCGGCTTCCCTCCATACGTCAACTGAGCCAAGACTTCCACTGTAGCAAGGACACTATCCAACGAGCCCTACTGGAATTACGCCATGAACAATATCTCTATGCCAAGCCCCAAAGTGGCTATTATGTTCTAGAACAGGGGCGGCATCAGGACTTGGAAATCGAAGTCACTGACGAACATGCCAGTGCCTATGACGACTTTCGGCTCTGTGTCAATGAAACCCTGATAGGTCGAGAAAACTATCTCTTCAACTACTATGATAACCAAGAAGGCCTTGAGGAACTCAGACAATCTGTCCATCAACTCTTCTTTGACCAGGCTCTCTACTGCAAACCCGACCAACTGGTTCTAACATCTGGTACCCAGCAAGCTCTCTTTATCCTTTCTCAGATTAACTTTCCGAGCGAGGGAGCGGAGATTCTAGTTGAACAGCCGACCTACCACCGGATGAATCGTCTCTTGGTCGCTCAGGGATTGGCCTGCCAGACCATTGAACGCCGAATTGATGGCATCAACCTTGAAGAACTGGAAGAACAGTTTAAATCTGGGAAAATCAAGTTTTTCTATACCATTCCTCGTTTCCACTATCCTCTTGGTCATTCCTATTCTGATCAGGAAAAAAGGGCTATTCTGGATCTAGCAAACCAGTATGGTGTTTACATCGTAGAGGATGATTATCTAGGTGACTTAGACTCTAAAAAGGGACAAACCTTCCACTATCTGGATACTGAGGATCGGGTCATTTATATCAAGTCCTTCTCAACCAGTCTCTTTCCAGCCCTTCGTATTACCGCTCTCATTCTTCCAAATGCCCTAAAAGAGGCCTTTGTTTCCTACAAAAATATCTTGGACTATGACAGCAATCTCATCATGCAAAAGGCTCTTTCTCTTTACATCGATAGCCAGTTATTTGAAAAAAATCGACTGGCTCGATTGAGCCTTCAAGAGAACTATCAGGCTCAGATTAAGGAGCTACTTGAAAAAAACACCTGTCCCTTACCCCACTATCCTCTACACGATGGTCTTTTGCTTGATTTGAGACACTATCCTAAGATTGCCAGTTTGAAACACAGCTCACTCAAATTAGACTTTTTTGAGAAGGCTTATTTGGACGCCTGTCCTTATCAGTTCGCCAAAGTCACTCTTGAAAATCTAGAAGAGCTATTAGAATACATAAAAGCAGAATTGGATTAAAGTCCAACTCTGCTTTTTCTTATTGCTCAACTTCTGTTAGTTTCGCTGCCTTTTCAAGATAGTTTTGATAGGTTCCGTCGTCTTTCAGTTTTTGGATAACCTTATCGACTACTGCTTTCAAGTCTGATTGATTCTTCTTAATAGCAACGGCATTGGCTTCGCCATCTTTCATTGTCAAGTTAACAGATGCAACGACAAGGTCTGAGTTTTTACCTGCGTAGCTAAGAGCAACTGGTTCATCCATATGAACAGCATCCACTTTTCCAGCCTGCAATTCATTGACTGCTTCCCCCATATTGGTCAAGGATGTCAACTGGGCATTTGGCAATTGTTCCTTGACCATGGTTTCTGGCACAGTTCCCTTTTGAGCTGCGATATTGGCACTTGCGAGGCTTGTAAGATCCTTGTATTTGTCTAAATCAGCTTTTCTAACCAAGAAACTCATCTTATTTTCATAGTAAGGGATTGAAAAGTCAAAGACTTCCTTTCTCTCATCTGTAGCACTAATTCCTGCAATGGCCAAGTCAGCCTTTCCAGTTTGAAGACTGGTCAAGACATTGTCAAAACTCATGCTAGAGATTTCAAGTTTAACCCCAAGCTCGTCTGCAATTGCTTGAGCCATATCAATATCTGCACCAACCACTTGGTTTTTACCATCTACCAAGGATTGGAATTCAAACGGCGCATAGTCTGGGCTGGTCGCAACGACTAGCTTTCCTTTTTGTTTGATAGCGTCCACAGCAGACTGGGAACTATCCGTACCTGACTGGCAAGCTACTAGAACCACACTGGCAAGCATGCTACACACAACTAATATCCATTTCTTGAATTTCATAAATAAACGACCTTTCTGTTAATTCTGAATAATTATAACTCTTTTAAAAATAGTTGTCAACCTTTTTAGAGATTTTGATTGTAAAACAATTCTTTTCATAAAAAAAGAAGACTGATTTATTCTAACCAGCCTTATTTCTGTATATTTAAACCGTTTCTTATAGTTCGACAATCTTACCTGTTTCAAAGTAAACAACCCATTCACAGATATTTTTTGCGTAGTCTCCAATACGTTCCAAGAAGGAAATAACCTGGAAGTAATCGCGTCCTGTAACAATGGCTTCAGGATTTTTCTTGATTTCTTCTGTAGCCAATTCACGAATGCTGTCAAAGTAATGGTTGATTTTTTCGTCCATCGTTGCTACTTCGTAGGCTTGATCCACAGAACCGTTGAGATAGAGATCTAGGGCTGCTTCGACGAAGTTTTTCACGTCGCGTCCCATCTTTTTGATTTCTTCTTCAACAGAAGGGATACGTTGCTCCCCCTTCATACGAATAGTCGCCTCAGCGATAGACACTGCATGATCTCCCATGCGTTCCACGTCTGACACTGCCTTGAGAACGGTCAAGACGGTACGAAGGTCTTGCGAAACAGGTTGTTGGAGGGCGATCATTTCAAATGATTTCTTTTCCAACTTCACTTCATATTCATTTACTTCTGCATCGTCTTCGATGACTTCTTTTGCCAAATCACGGTCATGCGTAACAAAGGCACGCACTGTACGATTGATCTGTGAGAGCACTTCTTGTCCCATAGCATAGAACTGGTTGTGCAATTTCTCCAAATCTTCTTCAAATTGAGATCGTAACATCATTCAACTCCTTATCCAAATTTTCCTGTAATATAATCTTCTGTTTCCTTGTTTTGTGGCTCTAGGAACATCTTCTTCGTATCGTTAAACTCGATTAAATCCCCATCTAGGAAAAATCCTGTTTTATCAGAGATACGTGAGGCTTGTTGCATCGAACGCGTTACCAAGAGCATGGTGTATTTATCCTTCAGACCATACAAGGTTTCCTCAATCTTACCTGCAGAAATAGGATCCAAAGCTGAAGTTGGTTCATCTAAGAGGATGATTTTCGGACTGGTTGCTAAGACACGAGCTACACAAACACGTTGTTGTTGTCCTCCTGAGAGACCAATGGCCGAATCATGCAAACGATCCTTTACTTCATCCCAGATAGACGCACGTTGCAAGGCCGTTTCCACTGCTTCATCAAGAACTTTCTTGTCCTTAACCCCATTGATACGTAGCCCATAGACAACATTTTCGTAGATAGACATAGGGAAGGGATTAGGCTGTTGAAAGACCATACCGATTTCCTTACGCAATTCAACCGTATCGGTGCGGGGACTGTATATATTGTGACCATTATAGACTACTGATCCTGTTGTTGTCACTTCAGGATTTAGATCGCCCATGCGGTTGATAGCTTTGAGCAGGGTAGACTTTCCTGATCCAGAAGGACCAATCAAGGCCGTTATTTCCTTAGGTTGGAAAGAAAGGGAAACACTATTCAAGGCCTTCTTTTTATTGTAATAAACGGACAGGTCTGACACCTGTAAAATCGCTTCTGACATACCGTTTCCTTTCTAACCAAAGTGTCCCGTTACATAGTCATTGGTTGACTGTAACTTAGCATTCTGGAAAATATTGGAGGTCTTATCGTACTCAATCAAATCACCCAAGTAGAAAAATCCTGTGTAGTCACTCGCACGCGCAGCCTGTTGCATACTGTGGGTAACGATGATGATGGTAAAGTCCTTCTTCAATTCCAACATGGTTTCTTCCAGCTGGGCTGTCGCAATCGGATCCAAGGCTGAAGCAGGCTCATCCATCAAGAGGATATCTGGCTTGACAGAGATGGCGCGAGCGATACAGAGACGTTGTTGCTGACCACCAGAAAGCATCAAGGCTGATTTGTGTAGGTCATCTTTGACCTGATCCCATAGGGCGGCCTGACGAAGAGAGGTTTCTACAATTTCATCAAGGACTTTCTTATCCTTAACACCTGCACGTTCGTGTGCAAAGGTGATGTTACGGTAGATTGATTTAGCAAATGGATTTGGACGTTGGAAGACCATCCCGATATGCTTTCGCATCTCATAGACATTGATTTCTGGACGGTTGACGTCAATCCCTCGGTAGAGGATTTGACCTGTGACCTTGGCAATATCAATGGTATCATTCATCCGATTGAGACTGCGAAGATAGGTAGATTTTCCTGATCCAGAAGGACCAATCAAGGCTGTAATTTTATTTTTTTCAAATTGCATATCGATGCCCTTGATGGATTCATTTTTACCGTAGTAAACATGTAAATCCTTAGTAGAGAGGGCCACTTTTTCTTCAGGGAAAGTGATGATATGCTTTTCATCCCAGTTATATTTTGACATGGCTTCTCCTTTAGGCAGCGGTTAATTTCTTGTGTAAATAGCTTCCGAGTTTGCGTGCCCCAAAGTTAAAAATCAAGATAAAGATGAGGAGCACTGCGGCAGAACCAGCAGATACAATGGTAGCATCAGGAATGGTTCCTTCACTGTTGACCTTCCAGATGTGGACAGCCAAGGTTTCTGCTTGTCGGAAGATTGAGATAGGGCTGGTAACACTGAGGATATTCCAGTTAGACCAGTCAAGGGCTGGAGCGGATTGTCCTGCAGTATAGATAAGAGCGGCGGCCTCACCAAAGATACGACCAGATGCCAAAACAACACCCGTTACGATACCTGGAAGAGCTTCTGGAATGACAACATGAACTACAGTCTCCCAACGAGAAATTCCAAGGGCCAGACCAGCCTCACGTTGTGTATGGTGAACGTGTTTTAAACTGTCCTCAACATTTCGAGTCATCTGAGGGAGGTTAAAGACCGTCAAGGCCAAGGCACCTGAAATGATTGAAAATCCATACT
Source organism: Streptococcus oralis (assembly GCA_963515155.1). Classification (GTDB taxonomy): domain Bacteria; phylum Bacillota; class Bacilli; order Lactobacillales; family Streptococcaceae; genus Streptococcus; species Streptococcus oralis_CW. The sequence goes on from CAUPXG010000010.1 coordinate 48,273, forward strand.
CAAACTGGACTACAAAGATCAAGTAACCAAAGAGACCCACAACGACTGATGGTAGAGAAGACAAAATCTCAATACAGGTACGAATAAAATTGGTCACAGGTCCTTTTTTGGCATACTCAGCGAGGAATACACCAGCCCCCATAGATAGCGGAACAGAAATGATCAAGGTAATGACCAAAAGGAAGAAGGAATTGTAGAGCTGAATCCCGATACCCCCACCTGCTTGATAAGAGGAAGATTTCCCTGTCAAGAAGGACCAAGAGATATGCGGTAACCCTCTCACCAAGATATAGAGAATCAAGGATGCCAAGATGGCAACGATGATACCCGCGATGGTATAGAGGACAGCTGTTGCAAGTTTATCTAATTTCTTAGCGTGCATAGTTTTTCTTTCCTCTTTCTTTCGTAATCAATTTAATCACACTGTTAAAGGCCAAACTCATCAAGAGCAAGACTAAGGCCAGTGACCAGAGAACGTTATTATCAACCGTTCCCATGACGGTATTTCCGATACCCATAGTCAATACAGATGTCAAGGTCGCAGCTGGTGTTGTTAGCGAGGTTGGGATAACTGCTGAGTTTCCGACAACCATCTGAATAGCAAGGGCTTCACCGAAGGCACGCGCCATCCCAAAGACCACTGCAGTAAAAATACCTGAACGTGCTGCTTTCAAGGTCACACGCCAGATGGTTTGCCAACGAGTGGCTCCCATAGCCAAACTGGCTTCACGGTAATGACGAGGAACAGCACGCAAGCTGTCTGTTGTCATAAAGGTTACAGTTGGTAAGATCATGACAAAAAGAACGAAAATCCCTGACAAGATCCCAAAACCAGTTCCACCAAAGACGCTACGAACAAAAGGCACCACAACTTGTAAACCGATAAATCCATAGACGACTGAAGGAATACCAACGAGGAGTTCAATGGCTGGTTGCAAGATTTTTGCACCCTTTGGTGAGACTTCGGTCATAAAGACTGCCGCACCAATAGCAAAGGGTGTTGCGATGAGAGCTGATAAAATCGTCACAATAAAGGAACCCAAAATCATTGGAAGGGCACCAAATTGTTTTCCTGAAGGATTCCAAGTTTGTCCAAAGAGGAAATCAAAGATGTTGACCCCATTGACAAAGAAGGTCGATAAGCCTTTTTGGGCTACAAAAATCAAAATCATTGCCACAATGATAACAATCAAAGAAAGGCAAGTGAAGGTCAATCCTTTACCAAACTTCTCAAGCCGAGAGTTCTTTGAAGGAGAGAGTAATTTTTTAGATAATTCTTCTTGATTCATTATTGACCTCCTTCTACTGCTGTAACGGTACCTGAAGCATCCTTTTGGACTTTCATTTCATTGATAGAGATATAGCCCATGCCCTTAACAATTCCATTTTGGGCTTCATCTGAGAGGATGAAATTCAGGAATTCAGCAGCTAACTCATTTGGCTGACCAAGTGTGTACATATGTTCGTAAGACCACAAAGGCCAGTTGTTGGTCGTTACATTTTCAGACGTAGGTTCATACCCATTCAGTTTCATGCTTTTCACGGAGTCATCTACATAGGCAAAAGCCAGGTAAGAAATGGCTCCAGGCGTTTGGGATACAATCGACTTGACCATCCCGTTAGAATCCTGTTCTTGGCTCTGCATTGCCGCTTGGCCATTCATAACAACCGTATCAAACGTCGCTCGTGAACCAGAACTTGCTGCTCGGTTGATGATTGAAATTGCCAGGTCTTTGCCCCCAACTTCTTTCCAGTTGGTCACTTCACCTGTAAAGATTTTGCGAAGTTGCTCGGTTGTGAGATTTTCAACATCCACTTCCTTGTTTACAATCACTGCAAGACCAGCCACTGCAACCTTGTGGTCTACTAGGGCTGAAGCATCGATTCCTTCTTTTTCCTCTGCAAAGACGTCAGAGTTCCCGATGTCAACTGCTCCAGACTGGACTTGTGATAGTCCTGTACCCGATCCACCACCTTGAACATTAACTGTTTTTCCGATGTTTCTAGAACCAAATTCATCTGCTGCCGCTTCGACAAGAGGCTGAAGAGCAGTTGAACCAACGGCTGTCATGGATTCTCCACGATCAATCCAGCTAGCACATCCTGCAAGAGAACCTGCCATCAAAAGAGCTGCAAGAGACATGACGAGCTTTTTTCTTTTTTTCACTGTTATTCTCCTTGAACATAATGATAAATGTTCTGATTTCTTCCGTTTGTCCTGATCATCCAATAATCATCAATGATTGTCCCGCTTTATTTTATCTAGTCATTCTTAGGAGCGGACAATTCCATCGTATAATATAAGTAATAATGAAAGACGATCAGAAAAAACTCATACTTCCACTATAACATAGAATAGGCTCTTTGACTAGCTTTTTCACCTGAATCTGAGTCCTTTTGGATAATAATTTTTCAAAACATTTCCCGTTACCTTGGCAAAGCCTAGTCCGTTTCCTTGAACCACAACTTGATACCAACCATTTGGTAGACTTTCAGCTAGTTGAACTGTCTCACCAGCCACATATTTTACAAAGTCCTCATCATTGATTTCGACAATTTGAAGTACTTGGCTTGGTTTCAAGGCTAATCCCAGAGCAAAGCTTGGTTCGAAGCGTTTCTTCTTAAAAGTACCCAGATGGAGGCCATTTCTAGCAATTTTGAGTTTCCCTAGATCAGGTAGCATCTCTGGCAGGAGATAGAGTTGATCTCCAAAAGTCTGCAAGATACCAGTTAGATTGACACGTAAGTGTTTTTGAGCAAAATCATGCCACAAGGCCAGCTGTTCACGACTGAGATTGCTTTTGCTAGCTTTGAATTTAGGTGCGGGATTTTGTCCCTTAAACTGCAGGTGGGCAACAAACTGACCTTCTCCCTTGAAATGATGAGGATACATCCGTGCTGTTTCAGGAAGGCCAATTCCTGCTACCATACCGTTCAAATGCTCAACTGGAAGCAGTTCAAAATCATAAGTATCCAGCAACCAGTGGACGATTTCTTCATTTTCCTCAGGTGCCCAAGTACAGGTAGAATAGACCAAACGCCCTCCTTCTGCAAGCATGGTCACTGCATCTTCTAAAATTTCTCTTTGGAGACTGGCACATTGGCTAGGATAATCGGTACTCCAATAATCCATGGCATCGGGCTGCTTACGAAACATCCCTTCACCCGAGCAAGGGGCATCAAGAACAATCACATCAAAGTATCCTTTAAAGACCTTGGCTAAGCGGTCAGCAGATTCATTAGTTACAACAACGTTTGTTGCTCCAAATCGCTCCATATTTTCCACTAAAATCTTAGCACGCTTGCTTGAAATTTCGTTGGAAACAAGGACTCCCTGATTAGTCAGATAAGCTGCTAGTTGGGTGGATTTCCCACCTGGTGCTGCAGCTAAGTCCAAGACCTTCATACCAGGGCTTGGTTGAGCCACCTGGGCCACCATTTGGGCTGCAGGCTCTTGTGAATAAACGAGACCTGTCACGTGCTCTGGTGACTTCCCTGAGACCTTACCATAGTGTCCCCAAGGTGTATGGGGAATAGCATCCGCAAACGACAATTGACTTTCTTTTAAGGGATTAACCCGAAAAGCCGATACTGCTTCCTGTTTAAAAGAGGCAAGAAAATCTCTTGCCTCATCTTCTAGTATCGCTTCATATTTTTCAACAAATCCTTTTGGAAATTGCATTTAGTTTTCTTTCCTTTCGTAGATATAAGACTGAATCTCTTCTTGCATCTCGATTGGCACCATCATGACAGGCTGACGCGTTTTAAAATCAGCAGGCTCACCTGATACTGTAAGAAGACGATACCCCAGACTTTCCCCTAAGATACTGGCCGCAGCGTAATCCCATGGCTGCAAGTAGGTAATATAAGTCAGAAGACGACCCGATAAAACCTTGGCAAAACTAATGGCTGCACTGCCGTAAACACGGACACCCAATGCTGCTCGACCCAAATCACCCAAACCCCACTCATTGGTTTCAAACATACCTGAGTTACCGGCAACTAAAAATTCTTGAAGAGGTTTCTTTTTAAAAGTCGGTAAGGGATCATTATTACGACAAGGAGGAAAGGCACCACCACCATGGTAACAATCACCTTTCATGACATCATAGATGACACCAAATTTACCCACACCGTCCTCAAAATAAGCCAACATCACGGCAAAATCTTCCTGCTGAGCGACAAAATTATTGGTACCGTCAATGGGATCAATCACCCAAACAGAACCTTGACCGACTGCAGCACGTAAACAACCCTCTTCCGCGCAAATCAAGTCCTCAGGATAGGAGGACTTGATCCGATCAACCAAGAGTTGCTGGACCTCCTTGTCCAAACGTGTCACCAAGTCAGTAGGGGAAGACTTGCGTTCAACCTGCAAATCTTCTTTCATGTGAGCCAAAATGTAATCTGCAGCTTCTTGCACAATCTGTTTGGCAAATTCAAATTTAGTTTCCAAGAGAAATCTTCCCTTCTCTTTTTTCTTTTGCTAATTGAACTGCATGATAGAAGGAATAACCGCTAGCCGTTTCAAATTCGCGGCCTAGGCGCTTTTCTTCACTTTTGCTCGGAACGACTGACTTAAATTCCTTGTAAGACTCTAGCAGTTTTTTAGCTTCTACCTTATCTTCATAGGCGGCTTCAACATCATTAAAAAAAGAAAGCACTGAAGCAAGTTCTTCAGTGCTCCACGACAAATCTAGTGGGTAACTATACTGTTTGTTCATCTATCCTATACCAGCTCTCAATGTTGCTTCTTTCAATTCTTGCTTACGGTAACTACGAGGGAGAAAAGCACGAATCTCATCTTCATTAAAACCGATCTGCATGCGTTTGGTATCTATAATAATTGGGCGACGCAAAAGACTAGGATATTGCTCGATCAACTGAAGCAACTCCGATACCGAAATACTCTCTACATCAATATCCAATTTTTGAAAGATTTTTGAACGAGTTGAAATGATGTCATCAGTACCATTTTCGGTCAAGGAAAGAATATGTTGTAATTCTTTTCTTGTTAAAGGACTAGTCATAATATTATGCTCTTGAAAGGGCACTTTATGCGTCTCTAACCAAGCCTTTGCCTTACGACATGATGTACAACTCGGTGATAAAAATAGTGTAATCATGCTTTTCTCTTCTTTAATCTATACTTGCTATTTCTATTATACAAAAAAATAAAGCGCTTGACTAGGTATTTTTAGAAAAAAAGCCTATTTTTTCATAGAAAATAGACTCTTTTCTGCAAAAATCTCCTGCTTTGCAAGTTTATCTTTAGGATAACCTAACAATAAATAGGGAACAGAGAAACTTCTCTCGTTTTTTATTAAAAATACAGAATTTTTTCCACTATTTCCTTGAAGCTTTAACAAGAAGGAAACCAAACATTCCTTCATACAAAGCAAAGAAAAGTAAAAAGGCATGGAGAAAGAAAGTCTCTGGCAAAATCCAAATAACGGGATCCTTTGCTGGATCAAAAAGCCAAGTATCATCTCCCACAAAGAGAATCTGATGGAAAAGAGTAAAGAATTGCTCAAAACCAATCAACACTCCCACAAGCCCAATGACCAGAGGCAATAGCACTAAAGTCAGAATACTGTTACGATATAGGGGCAAAAAGCCTTTTTTCACAATCTTTCTAACAAAGAAATAGAAACACGGCAGTGTCACCAAAGCAACTAGCTGAACCAAGTGGAAGAGATTCTTCACCACCGCAAAGTGGTGTAGACCAGCCGCTGACGAACGAAAATCTGGCATCTCTAAGACCTGACTAAAGGGATTGGCCAGATAATTCATCAAGATATGAAAGTTATAAAGAATGGTTTCTGGCTTTAGATAGACTCGATTCTCTAAGTTCAGCCACTGAATCTCCATGGGATAGAAAATCCAAGCCAGATAAATGGTTAAGAGGATAGACAGGGAGAGGAGAAAGAGCATACTTCCCCAAAAGGTTAGTTTAGTTTTCATCAAAATTCCACTCCGCAAGGCTAGAAACTACATGAGTTGGTGCAATTGGCAGGTTCGCTACTTCCTCTGTCTTGGTAAAACCTGTTGTCACCAAGAGCGTTGGAATACCATTGTCAATTCCTGCTCGGATATCTGTCAGGTAGTTGTCCCCAACCATGAGCAATTCTTCTCTTTTCAAGCCCAAGTGCTCAACTGCCTTATCCATAATGATAGCATTTGGTTTTCCGATATAAACTGGTTTGACCCGTGTAGCGACTTCAAGAAGTGTTACAAGTGAACCAGCACCTGGCAAAAGACCACGTTCTGTCGGGATATTGAGGTCTGGATTGGTTCCGATAAAATGAGCACCCTTTTGGATGGCTAGAGTCGCCGTTGCAAATTTTTCATAGTCGACTTGCCAGTCCAGTCCAACTACCACATAGGCTGGATTTTCCTTGTCTTCGACATAACCAGCCGCCTGAATGGCATCCTTGAGTCCTGCTTCTCCGATAACATAGACTGTTTTTTCTAGTCCCAAGTCATTCATATAGTCGATGGTTGCCAAAGTCGCTGTGTAAACAGTCGATAGAGGCGTGTTGATATTAAAATTCTGAGCCAACATCTCTTGAACGCTCTCAGGAGTACGAGTTGTATTGTTGGTTACAAAGAGATAGGGAATTTCTCGCTTCTGTAATTCATGGACAAAAGCCTCTCCCGCTGGAATCCGGTCCTTCCCCTTGTAAATAGTTCCATCTAAATCAATTAAATAACCTTTATAAGTCATATCGCTCTTTCTAATTGCCTTTAATTTCTTGCCAAGTAATCATAGCTTGGGCATTGATCTCCCCATCACTGATAATCTCATGCTTGCTTTCTAATCCCTTGAGTTCATACGCTGAAGCAATCATTCCACCTGGTCGCACTTCTTTTACATATTTGAGATTAATTTTCTTTGGAATATACTTGGTTAGAAAATCGGCCCCCATGACCTCAAAAATCCAATCTAGGTATTTACTATTATTGACATGACCATTCATATCCAAGTCGTAAAAACGAACATGGTAGTCTTTACTGAACGGATTTTCTAGATTTGTATACTTTGGCCCACGGATGAGTTTTTTATCAAACTCAGACTGGTAAGGCGCAACAATCTCCGGTTCGACAGCATGAACTTTACGACTGTCTCTGTCCATAAGAACAAAGGTTGCTACCATGCGAATGATTTCTTGACCTGCTTCATCATAGATAGTGAAACGGCGGTAGCAAAAAAGACGATTGTAAGTCAATGCTTCCGTTTCAATCGTAATCTCCTCAGCAAAGCGAGGCAAGCGTACCACGTCAATCGCATAGTCTGTAATAATCCAGACCAGATTGTAGCGTTCTAACATATCCTTGTCGCTAACTCCCAGCTCAATGGACTGCATACCTGATACTTGCAAGGACAGCAAAATCACATCTGGAAGTTTGATATGACCGTTCATGTCCGCCATATCAAAAGGAATTTTCATTTTCATTTGATAAGTTAAGCCCATTGTTCTACTCCAAAATAAATCGTTCTGCTACAGTGTCTCCTAAAAAGAGACCTCTCTTTGTCATTCGGACACGATCACCATCGATCTGCATAAGACCTTGTTGAACCAAGTCTCTGATGATTTCGCCATAAAGTCCATCAAAGGATCGTCCAAATTTTTCCTCAAATCGTGTCATGGAAACCCCAGATTTCTTGCGGAGGCCTAGGAACATTTCTTCTTCCATCTGCTCCCTTTGCCTCAGGTGTTCTTCTGTAATCCGAGCATTTCCTGCCTCTACCGCATTGAGATAGTTGCGGATAGGACCGTGATTTTTATAACGCACTCCGTCCACATAACCTGAAGCGCCTGCACCGATACCATAATACTCGGCATTGTCCCAGTACATGAGATTGTGGCGACTTTCAAATCCGGGTTTAGAGAAATTGGAAATCTCATAATGCTCAAAACCAGCTCGCTCAAGCTCTGCGATAATGTACTCAAACATTTCAGCTTCCAGCTCCTCCTTAGGCAGAGGCAGTTTCCCACGTCTCATACGGTTCATAAAGACCGTATGGTTTTCCAAAATCAAGCTATAAAGACTCATATGAGGAATATCAAGCGAGATAGCCTTAGCGACATTGTCCTTGACCTGAGCCATAGTTTGACCAGGAAGAGCGTAGATTAGGTCAATGGAGATATTGTCAAAACCAGCCAGTTTGAGGCGGTCGATATTCCCATAAATATCCTTTTCCAAATGACTGCGCCCAATCTTTTTCAGCATTTTGTCATCAAAAGTTTGCACACCTAAGGAAACACGATTGACTGGCGACTGTTTCAAAACCGCAATCTTATCCGCGTCCAAATCGCCTGGATTGGCTTCAATGGTCAACTCTTCCAAGACAGACAAGTCTAGGTTTTTAGTCAAGCCATCCAAGAGCACTTCTAATTGCGGAGCTGATAAAGCCGTTGGCGTCCCACCACCAATGTAGAGAGTTCGTAACTTTCGGATATCATAAGAACGAAACTCCTCTAGCAGATGCTCTAGGTAACTATCTACTGGTTGATTCTTGATAAATACTTTTGAAAAGTCACAATAATAACAAATCTGTGTACAAAAGGGAATATGCACATAGGCGGACGTTGGTTTTTTCTGCATAGTACTTATTATACCACAAAGACAAGCTTGCAGATAAAAATCACCATCTCCAAAAACCAGAGATGGTGATACCTTATACTTCCGTAATATCGATGATGATTTCTTCTTGATCTTCAGCGACGTCTGGAGTTGCTGACTGTTCTTGCCATTGCTCCTTGAGATTGTTAAAGGTTTCCTTGGATGCTTCTGTCGCTTGTCGAGCACAGGTCTTGGCTCGATCAATGACACTATCAAAAGTGATTTCACCAGATTCTACTTGTTCCTTTGTTTTCAGCACAAAGTCCGTTGCCTGTTCCTTCACTTCAGTTAGCTTCTCACAAACCTGCTCTCTAGCATATTCTGGATCTTCTCTCAAATCATCTAGAAAATCCTGAGCTTGACTACAAACTTGCTTACCCTTGTCACTCGTCAAAAACAAAGCAAGAGCTGCACCTGAAACAGTACCTAAAAGGATAGAGGATAGTTTTCCCATAAGATTTCTCCTTTTTTATTTTTTGAAAAATTTACTTGCGACACGAAGAGCGGATAAGCCTGCACCTGTTTTAATGGTCTTTGAACCAGCAGATGAAGCTTTTTTGCCTAAAACACGTGCATGTTGGTTAAGGTCAGATACTGACTCAGACAAGTCCGCCACAGCTGTAAAAAGTGGATCAATCGTCGCAACTTTGATATTGATATCGTCTGCTAACACATTGACCTTAACCAACAATTCATTGGTCTGATGCAAGGTAACATTCACATCTGAGCTCAACGTTTTGATGGTTTTCTCTGTCTCATCAATCATACGACCGGCTTTTTGAATCGTGATTGTCAAATAGACTAAACAGACAATCAAAGCAATCGCAACAAGTATATATGCAACTTCTAACATTTATTTTTCCTCCTCTGTATGATAGAAAGGGGCTTTCTTTCGATTTTGATAAAGTATGATAAAAATACCGAGTCCAATAAGGACAACTGATAACCATTGGGAAACTCGCAGACCAAAGAACATGAGACTATCCGTCCGCATCCCTTCGATAATCATACGACCAAAGCCATACCAAATCAAGTAGAATGCTGTGATATGACCACGTCTGATTCCCTTCAATTTTCGTCTAAAAATCAGAATCAAAGCAAATCCAATTAGATTCCAAACCGACTCATATAAGAAGGTCGGCTGACGGTAGCTACCATCGATGTACATCTGGTCACGGATAAAACCTGGCAAATAATCCAGACCATCTACCGCTGCACCGTAGGCTTCTTGGTTAAAGAAGTTTCCCCAGCGTCCTAAACTCTGGGCAATCATGACGCTCGGTGCTGCAATATCTAAGAAATCCCAAGTATTAATCAGCTTTCTATCTGCAAAGATATAAAGGACAATAGCGCCCGCTATCAAACCTCCATAAATGGCCAAACCACCATTCCAGATGGCGATGATTTCACCTGGATTTTGCAGATAATAATCTAAGCGAAAGAATACGTAGTATAGTCTAGCACCTAAAATTGCAACTGGAAAAGCAATCAGAATAAAATCTAAAATATCATCTGACAGGATTTTCTTTTTAGGAGCTTCTTTCATCGCAAGATAGACTGCCAGAACCAAACCAGCTACAATACACAAAGCATACCAACGAATAGCAAAGGGACCAATTTCAAATGCGACTGGATTAATCATGTTTCACCTCATTTTGAGCGATTAGATTTGTCAAGCGTTCTTCAAATAAACGTGTCGCATCAAAGCCCATTTCTTTAGCACGGTAGTTCATGGCAGCCGCCTCAATAACAACGGAAATATTTCGTCCTGTTTTTACTGGGATGCGGATACGTGGAATCGTTACACCAGAAACTTCGAGTTCTTCGGCATTGTTTCCTAGACGGTCAAAGGTCTTATGCGTATCATAATTTTCCAAATAAACTGCTAGCTGAACTTGTGAAGAATCTTTTACAGCACTTGCACCATAGAGACTCATGATATCAATAATCCCAACTCCACGAATCTCAAGTAAATGCTTCAAGATTTCAGCAGGTTCGCCCCAAAGAGTCATCTCATCCTTAGAATAAATATCTACACGATCGTCTGCTACTAGACGGTGTCCACGCTTCACAAGTTCAAGACCTGTCTCGCTCTTACCGATACCACTATCCCCTTGGATCAAGACACCCATGCCATAGATATCCATCAAGACACCATGCACACTGGTACGTTTAGCCAAACGGGAATCAAGATAGCTAGAAAGTTCTCCAGATAAACGACTGGTTGCTGTTCGACTGGTTAAAATCGCAATCTTGCATTCTCTAGCAGCCCTTAACATTTCCTCTGGTACCACCAGGCCACGAGCCACGATAACCGCTGGTGTTTCAGGTAGAAACATTTTCTTCAAAACTTGATAACGGTTCTGGGCAGGCATGGCAACTAAATAGGACCACTCCTTCATCCCTAACAGCTGAATCCGTTCTGGTGTATAGTAATCAAAATAGCCTGTCATTTCAAGACCAGGTCTCATAATGTCCGCAGTATTGATTTCTTTTTCAAGTAATTCGCCTTCACCATAGACAATATCTAGTCTGAGCTTTTCAATTACTTCTCTTACTAAAACCGACATAATTTCCTCCTTCAATCGAGTTCTCCTTACTATTATATCAGATTGTAGGTGGAAGTTTCCTTTTTTTGCAGGATTTACAGTATTTATTTGATGTTGCTTGGGAAAAGATTTGACTAGGAAGTCTTTTCCTACTTTTTCAAATTAGCCGAGACAAATCTACTGCAAATCGGTCAACGTCTATCACCAAGTCCCTTCCAGATTTTTCTAAGTAAATTCTTGGAAGACCTTTTGTTAACATTCTGTTTGCATCAACCATATCTTGAGAATAAGTATAGAACTGTTGACCTTGTGGAAACTGATTTCGAACTTGCCATTCTTCAAAGTCCCTCAAAAAAGTCTTATGAGACGGTATGCTGACTTCTTCGAACAAGGAATGGTCAAAAAATCGTATCAATCGATATAGACCATGGATCTCATCCGCAAAGCACTTATCAATCTTTTCATAAGGGAAGCCTCGTCTCTGATAAGCTTGGCATAAACTTTGTAAGGACGCGCTTAATGCAACTGCATCTTTTCTTGCCAAACTTATAAAATACCGAACAGAAAATTCTTCCATACCAGTTCGTTTTTTCTTCCCTAAAAACTGTTGTGCACGCAAGAGAGACTCGGATAATCTTTCTTCATCTTGATAATAAAGAGCGTATAAAAGATTAATCACATTTTCTGGATAATAAGTTCCTTTCAACAAGGGTAAATCTTTGGGGATGAATGATGGAATGACTGAAAAATCGTTACAAGCAAAAGAGGTAAACAAGCCTTTCAAAATCCCATCTGTGTAAATGGTTCCACTTGCCAACAAACCACCTCTCATCAACTCGGTTCTTCCTGTTTGCCATAGAGCGTTGTTTAACTGCTTATAATCCCCATCTAAAAACGCAGCATAATAGGCAAAATATTTAATATCATCTAGCAATAAGCTACTGTACAATTTTACCCTTAAAACCTTGTCAGACGATACTTTTGAATCGGTCAAATACTTTTCAAAAATTCTTTGGTTTGACTCTTCAAATTCCTTCCAATCGATCGGATCAGCACAATAACCCCAATCTTCCAAGTGATTTTCACGCATTTTTTGATATTCTTTTATATACTCTCTCATAACAATTTATTCCTCTAAACATTGTGCAAAAAAAGACTAGACAAGTCTAGCCTTTCATTTCAAATTAGAATTTTTTACGTTTACGAGCTGCTTCTGATTTACGTTTACGTTTTACAGAAGGTTTTTCATAGAATTCACGTTTGCGTGTTTCTTGAAGAGTACCAGCTTTAGTAACCGCACGTTTGAAACGACGAAGTGCATCGTCAAGAGATTCATTCTTACGTACTACTGTTTTAGACATTTTTTTCACTCCCTTCAAGTTCAAGATCTATTCCATTTTACACGCAAAATGAATAATTGTCAAGGGGAAACCTACATTTATTCCTATTTCTCAGTGTATTAATTACTTTCTTACCCATACTTTATCAAATCCTCCAATTTTTACACCAAATCATACAACTTTGTTACTGCTTGTTCAAAAGGCTCAATATATTCCCAATATTCATCAGGAAGATTCGAAATCTTACTCAAGTCATTGCTATCAAAATGATATACCAGATGACGAAGAATTTGATTTTCAATGAAATGCAAATCCCTCATCTGAGCTATACTAATAGAATCGAGCTTTTCTACGTAGCGACATAAATCAGCCAGCGACTGCAAATCAAATACTTTTTCCTCGTGTAAATAATAGAGAAAGCTTTTGTTTTCAGCTTTTTTATTATCTTCTATCAAATTCCTATTCTTCGTATTCATTCTAATTCCTCCTGTAAAAGATTTTAAGAAAGCTACTTTTTAACAAATTCTTTACGAATTTTATAAAGGATCCACGATCCCTTTCTTTGACTAGTTACGAGCTCAAACCCTACTGATAACAAGAATCGTCTAAATGCTTCTTCGCTTTGGACCTCTGGTAAAAAGTAAGATAACTTGTTATATTCACAAGCCAGTGAGAGCATCCCGTCTGATTTGAGTATTCTTCGAATTTCCATAAAAGAAGCCTCTAGATTCTGCCAATGAAAATGAGTTTGAAAGGCTGTGATTAAATCAAAACTTCGAGCCCCCTCTGAATAACTTTATTATACCACTTTAGCAGGATAGTGAACAATTGATACAAAATAATTAAACGATTTTCAAACCAATTACCAAAAAGAGAGAACCAATTGGTTCTCTCTTTCTGTTAGACTGACATCTTCTTAGATAGCAATGAATGTAATCATTTCAATCAAGTATCTAAAACAACTTACTAGATGATTTTCGCTACTAATTATTCTTCCTCAGATTTCTTTCTTTGAGCTAGAGAAATCAATCCCATACCTGATAAAGCAGCCAATAGACCAGCTGTCAAGTGAGATGTCTCCTCAGAACCCGTATTTGGAAGAGTTTTAGCAGTTCTTTCTTCTGTAATATCTTGTTGTTCTGGATTTTCAACGACAGGAAGTTCTACTACTGTTGGAGTATAGAATCCTGAAATGATATTTCCATTACGGTCTTTACGGATCACTTTCACACCTTTAGCTTGTCCTACAAAGTCTGCCTCAGGGGTAAAGGTGACGGTGCCATCTGGTGAGATTACATAAGTTCCTTCACCTGGAACGACTTTTTCAGTTGTTCCATCTTCAAAGGTTGGAGGAACTGTCAGATCGACATCACCTGTAAAGTTTGGTTTACCAGTCTGAGTTTGACCTTTAAGACCTTCTGATGTCGCATCACTCACTTGTGTTTGTCCAAGGACAGTTGGTGTGTAATGAGCAATAACTACATTTCCATACACATCCAAACGTTTCACAACCAATCCTTTGGCTGTACCAACAAAGTCTGGTTCTGGAGTAAAGGTAATCTTACCATCTTTATCAATTGTATAGCTTCCTTCACCTGGAACAACCATAGTCGTGCTACCATCCTCAAATGTTGGTGGAACTGTAGTATCGATATGCCCATCAAACACTGGTGTTGCTACTTGTAGTTGGCCTTTTGCTCCTGTAGAAGCCGTGTCATGACCAGTAGACGGATCTACAACTGTTGGACGATAAGTCGCAGTAACTGGAGTACCGTTCTTATCCTTGCGGACAATCGTTACGCCTGTTCCTTTTCCTACAAAATTAGCTTCTGGAGTGAAGGTGGCGGTACCATCTGGTGAAATTGCGTAAGTTCCTTCACCTGGAATCACTTTTTCAGTTGATCCATCTTCAAATGTTGCTGCCACAGTTTCATCGATTGGAACAAGCGGATTACCACCTTCAAATGTTGGCGTACCCGTTTGAACAAGCCCCTTAATGTTCACTGAAGAAGTATCTTTACCAGTTGGTGTTACCTTAGTAAACTCTGGACTGTAGGTTGCAGTAACTGGGGTGCCATTATTATCTACACGTTTCACTGTGACTGGATCTGGGTTTCCGACAAACTGTTTGTCTGGTGTGAAAGTTACTGTACCGTCTGGCGCAATTGTGTAAGTTCCTTGACCTGGAATAGACTTCTCTTTGCTGCCATCTTCGAAGGTTGGCTCTACTGTTTCATCAATTGGAACCAATGGATCGCCACCTTGGAAGGTTGGAGTACCAGTTTGTGGAAGTCCTTGAGGACCTGTGCTCGTTGCGCCAGTTCCTGTTGGGGTCACCTTAGTAAACTCTGGACTGTAGGTCGCAGTAACTGGAGTGCCATTCTTATCCACACGTTTCACTGTAACTGGATCTGGGTTTCCAACAAACTGCTTGTCTGGAGTGAAGGTCACTGTACCATCTGGTGCAATCGTGTAGGTTCCTTGGCCTGGAATAGATTTCTCTTTGCTTCCATCTTCGAAGGTTGGCTCTACTGTTTCATCGATTGGAACCAGTGGATCGCC
>CAUPXG010000011.1:0-52925 GCA_963515155.1 Streptococcus oralis
CCGAAAAAGTAAATGAGATTGTTGATGATAAACTTAGCACCATCAACCCAGGCATTTCGGAGACTAAAGCTAAAGAGCTTATCACTGGCGAGATTGAAAAGTTACCTAAGCCTACAGTCGACACCAATAAAGTAAATGAAATTGTTGACGAGAAGCTGCGAACCATCGATACTGGTATCTCTGAAACAAAAGCTAAAGAATTAATTTCCAGTGAAATTGACAAACTTCCCAAAACATCAGGTGTAAGCAAGGAGGAAGTTACACGAGTAGCTGAAGAACTTTTGAAAGCAAAATCGTTTATCTCAGCTGATGACGCTACTAGGTTAGTTAATGAAGCTGTAAGTAAGCTCGGGCAGGGAGACAATCCTTTCCGCTGGTTCGATGCAACTAAACGGTATTGGACTCCTGTTACGTATTGGTGGGCTGACCAAGACCAGCCTGGCTCTAAGTGGGAAACACTTTTCGCAAATGCTGATGTAGTTGGATTCGCAATTATTAATCCACGTTCAGGAGCTGGTGATACTAAGATTCAGGAGTTCGTGAATCTCACAAATAAGTGGCGCGAATTTGGACGTCCTAATGTTGGTTATGTTCGCACTATTAAAGCAACTCGTACCAAAGAAGAAATTCTTGCTGAGATTCAGAAATACGTTGATTGGTACAAAGTCGAGGGCGTGTTCCTTGATGAAATGATCAACGGATGGTCCGCTGAAGAAGCACCTAAAATTGCATTCTATAAAGATCTTTATACTGAGATCAAAAAGCGTTTCGGTAAAGGCTTCCTAGTTGTTGCTAATCCGGGAACCAACACCAAACCTGATTTGCTTGAAGCAGCTGACATTCTCATGCGTTTTGAGAAAGCTGCGGATAAGTATGTGAATGACACTGAAGCTCCTGTAAACCCTGCCCACTACGCGAGCGAAAGCCCAATTCGCTTCATGGACACGGTTCACAACGTTACAGAGAAGAACATTGATAGTGTTCTTGCTAAAGCTGAGAAGTCAAATGTGGGAATGATTTATCTCACTGATGATACTTTCAGCGGTGTTGAGGGCAGTGAAAACGAGAACAATAACCCGTGGGATTCTGTACCGCGTGGTGTCATTCTTGACAAGCAGCTCGCGTTTGTTCGCAAGGTTAAGTATGTAGCTCCAGTGAACACTGATAATTTCGCTACTAAAAAAGAAATTGAAGATTTAAAGAAGACTCCGGTTGATCCTAACATCATTTCTGATGTGGTGAACAAAGCAGTCACTGAGGTAATTCAGACGGTTGCTTATGTAGGCCCTGGTGACGTTACAGCGACCCTGCAACAGGCCCTAGATAGTGAACGCTTTTATGCTGTACGCTTACGCGGAGAATGTCACACGACAAAAGCTTTAACACTACGTAAGGCTAGTGGTAAAGAAATCGGATGTCTTCAAGCTGGCATTCTCACTATCAATCCTGCTGTATTCGCTGGTCCTGCAGTCATATTTGCAGGTGGCGGAGATGCAGTTAGGAAAGTGACATTCCGCAACTTCAGTCTCGATATGAAGTGTACAAAAGATTCTCGCAGCATCAACGGCATTCAAATGTCGAACGTTGAAGAATGCGAAGTCGTTGAATGTTCGCTAAGCAATGCCTCTGCTTCTCTTCTTGTTGTACAAGGCTATGACGCAAAGAAGACAAAGCGAGTTCGTGTTCGCCAGAATCGCCTTAACGCCGCGGGACTTATCGTTCCTAAAACAGAAACATCTCCTGCAACTGGGTTCGGTATTCTTGTACAGAATAGTGCAGAAGATGTTATTCTAAACGAAAACATTATTACCAACGTTTCTGGCGGTATGGGTATTGGTCTTAACCACAATTCGAAGAATACACTTGAAGCGCCGATTCGGACTCTCATCACAAATAACAACATTACGATGACAGAATCCACAGTTGCTTTCGAACCGATTGGTGCTACTAAGCCTTGTCACGCTACGAGTGTTATTGGTAACATTCTCCCAATCTCGTATGATAACGGTATTTCTATCGGTGAATATAGTATTGTTGCCAATAATTACATTGGCGAAGCCTACAATCATGGTGTCGCATGTTCAGGTATTGGTACAATCGTTGAAGGGAACCAAATTAGTAATGTTGGTTTGGAGAATAAGAAACGTCTAGAGCCCTCTGGACGCCCGCGAAGTGACTGGGCGGCAGTCGCTATTTACGATCCATCAGGCAACATTGTTCGAGGTAACCGGTACCGTAAAACTATCGCTGAATCCGAATGTGACTGGATGGTTAAGATTCACCGCGAACCAGCTACTCCAGTTACTAAGCTCGGTGGTAACGTCATTTCAGGAAACTTGTACGATGAAGGTGATGTGCTTCAAGGTGCAGTTAAGAACGCAAATATGAACAAAGCCCGTCCTGATTTTGTTTCCTAAACTTCATAGTAAAGAGTTATCATGGATGTTAATATAATCGCGCACGTGCGTCTGCTTACAGGCGCGACAGAGCTTTCTGACACGCAGATTTGGGACCTATATTTGAAAAATAATAGGTCGATCAACCTAACTGCGGCAAATGTGTTAGATATTAAAGCAACTGAGGCTGCTTCTCTCGTCGACATAAGCGAATCAGGCTCAAGTCGTAAAATGTCTGATGTCCACAAGAATTTGCTTTCGATGGCAAAATATTTTCGTGATCTCGCAAAGTCTGGGCAAGGGGAGGATATCACCAAACCCACTAAACGTCCAGGTCGAGTTAATTACATTGAGAGGCGATAATGTATATCCCAAGACCAGGAGTTACGCCCCTTAATAAGCCTCCGAAAACACCCCCTGCCCGGGCGGTTGAATTGGGAATTTTGCGAAAGCAAACACAAAGATTCATTGAAGCTAATCCAATGAACATTAGTTTGGTTCCTCAACTGTTTGAGGAGCAAACTGACGGAGGTGCAATTCGCAAACATCTTTCACCGCGCCCAGTTCAGAAATTCCGTCTCATTCCTCAGGGAGATGGTTACGAGTATAAACGTGGTTTAGTTGGGCGAATGCACGAGTATGAATTCATATTGCTTGGTTCTTGGGATTGCACGATGGAAGAAAATGACTTCTGGGAAAACCCAATAACCAATGAATTCTACATTGTTGAGTCTATTGTTCATTACAACGGCTATGAAAGAAAGGGCAGGGTAAACTACTATGGTGAGAACCCCAGGTCATTTCAAGATTACGCGTGATACTTTACGTCCTAGGATTCGTAATTTTCCGCAGCATGCAAATAAGACAATTGCGAATGTGATGGAAGAGCATCGTAGGTTGATGCAAAATGATGCAAAGATTAACGCACCTTGGAAAGACCGTACAGGCGATGCTCGTCGTGGCCTAACAGCTACTCGACGAAAAGAAGGTAATACGCATACTCTTACGCTGTTCCACACTGTGGAATATGGTATTTGGCTTGAGGTTCGATTCGGCGGAAAGAACGCAATCATTGAGCCAACCATTGATAAATTCTATCCTGTAGTTATTCGACAGATTGCACAGAGGTTGTTTTGATTCCTAGAGCAGCCGTTCGTGAAATAACGGCAAAAGCGGTTAAAAGTATGATTCCTGAGAAAAGGATTTTCAGTTCTTTCAACTTGAAGAATCCTTTGGGAACAGCACCATTCATTGTTGTGAAATGGGGAAACGTTGATCCAATCTTTGGTAAACACGGTAAGTTGACATTTGAGTTGTGGATATATGATCCTCAACCTACATACGTTCGTATAGATAAATTATCGGATCTATGCATTAAAGAGTTTATGAAAGTCGAGCAATATGTCGGCAAGGACAATGTACGACTTCCTTTAGCTCTCTTCAATGGCTCGTCTGATGACTTATTTGACGACGTCTTCGAATGTACTCTTAAAAGAATATCATTTCTAATTCCAAACAGTTAAAATTGAATCAAACAGATAGGTGGTGATTAATATGAAGAAAACTGTGAAGTACGTTGGTACTGCAGACGTTCGCATTATCTCTAGCGAAGATTTTGCAGGCATCGACATCAAGCACGACGGCGTGATTTTTGATAACGCCTTGAACGGTCGTATCCAGGAAATTGAGGGTGACACCCGTCTCTTCAATTACTTTGAAAATGTTGACAATGACTTTGAGATTGTCGACCCTGCTAAGGATAAGACGGAGAAGCCAGAAGATGGAGTCGAGTCTTAATCTTAGATGTAAGAACAAACTTCACGGAATTATTGTTGAGAATAATGTGATTGAGATTTTGTGTAAATCGCAATTATGTAAACATAATAAAGATGAAGTAGTTTTACATCGATTCAACACTGAAGATGGCTCGTTAATCGAGACATTAAGATACCGTAAACCTAAGAGAGGGTGAAAATGGCTATTGCAGAAACAGCGCTACCATATGGTATCCGCGATATCAAGATCAAGAAATTCTCTGATCCTGCAGGAACTCAGCTGAGCAATGATCCGTCGATCGACCTGCCCAACGCTCGTAAGCTTTCTTTCTCGGAAGAGGAAGATTATGAAGAGTTGCGCGGCGATGACCGTGTCGTAGCTACACACGGTAAGGGCGCAAAAGTTAAGTTTGATTTCGAGTCTGGTGGTATTCCGCTTGAGGCTTTGGCGGCCATTAACGGTGGTAAAGTCACTAAGACGGGTACTTCCGGTAACGAGAAGAAGACTTACACCAAGAATACTTCCGATGCTCGTCCGTACTTCCAGATTACTGGTCGTGCTATTTCTGACTCTGGTGGTGACGTGCACTGCGTTCTCTACCGCTGTAAGTTGGACGAGAAGATCGAGGGTGAATTCTCCGATGGTGAATTCTTCCTAATGAAGGGTGGCGGATCCGCTCTACCTCTTCTCAAGAACGAGGGTGAAGATAAGCTCTATGAGTTTATCCACAATGAAGCACTAACCCAGCTAACCTAATATAAATCTAGAACGGAGCACTAGGATGTCAGATTCTAACTACGAAGACAAATACGCACCAACCACTTGGGGCTCGTCTAACGGGGCTACAGGTTACGAAGAAATTACTGTACCTTCAGGTCAGTTGGTTCTCGTACAAAAACTTAACATTCAGGTTCTCATCAAGTCGGGCTTGCTGCAGAACTTCGATTCACTATCTTCGACAATTGCAAATAAGCATCTCGGAGCAACTAACGACGATGTTGAGGATACCATTTATGATATTCTCAAAGATCCCAAAAAGGCTGAAAGCCTGTTCTACACGATTGACCGAGTAACGTGTATGACTGTTGTCCAGCCTGAAATCACCATGGCACCGAATGATTACACTCTCCGTGAACCTGGTAAGATTTACACTGACACGATTGATCTAGACGATAAGCTTTTCATCTTCAATTACGCATTGTCTGGAACCAAGCAAGCGAATTCTTTTCGTGGAGGATCCGGAGCTGGTGTGGGAAGCGTGGCAAATGGCGAAAGTCTACCACACCCTGCCCAGTTTAATATTTAACATTGAAGATCCACTTATTGCGTACTACTTCAATAGAGCAGTTTTCATTTTTGGATCAAATGTTGAAACAGAAATGCAAAACGCCGAAATGCTAGCTAAATCCGACCAAGCTAGAATTGCGGCTAGAAAGAAAGTACTACGTCGCTTCTTGGGCGATTATGCTAACGAAAGTACAGATACTTCTCAGTTTAGGGACCCAATGAAGGACCTTAAGAAGAAAGGTATCTAATGGCTCTCGGGTCTACTGGTAACTCATCTGGTTTTAGTGGGCCCGGGAGGTATTCACTGGGCCGAGTTGAAGGCGAAATCTCTGTCACATTCAGGGATGAGGGGTGGGAAAAGGCTACTCAAAATATTGACAAGTATATTGAGAAGTCTGATAAAGCAGCGCAAAATGCTCAGAAAAATGCGGATAAAGTAAAAGATACTAATGAGCAGGTAGTTAAATCTTCTGAGAAAGTTGTTGAAGCTACCGGTGATTCCGCAGATAAAGTCAAAGACAAATTTAAAGATATTGACTCGAGCATTAGCAAAGTAAGTACTGCATTACTTGGTGTTAGCGCAGCAGGTACTGCAGGTCTTGGTGCTACAGTAAAAATTGCTGCTGATTTTGAATCTGCGATGAGTCGCGTTAAGGCAGTGTCCGGCGCGACTGCAGAGCAAATGGAAGTCCTTACTGCGAAAGCAAGACAAATTGGTAAGGACACAGTCTTCGGTGCTACAGAAGCCGCTGGGGCTCTCGAAGAGTTGGTTAAAGCCGGTGTTGGTATTTCCGACATTATGAATGGTGCAGCTGATGCAACAGTTACACTAGCTATTGCAGGTGGCGTTTCCCTGCCCGAGGCCGCAACACTTGCTTCAAATGCATTGAATAACTTCAGGCTAACGGGCAAGGACATGGCTCGTGTTGCCGACATCATTGCAGGCGCCGCAAACGCATCAGCCATTGACGTTAAAGAGTTTGGATATTCACTTCAACAGGTTGGCGCAGTTGCATCAGTTACAGGCCTTTCATTTGAAGATACAGCAACTGCTATTGCACTTCTTGGTAACTCAGGCATTAAAGGTTCTGATGCTGGTACTTCATTGAAGACAATGCTTCTTAACCTGCAGCCTACAACTAAGAAGCAAATTAACACTGCGCGAGAGCTCGGTCTCTACATCGATGGTCTAGGTTCAACATTCTTCGATGCAAACGGCAAGATTAAGCCGATGATCGAAATTGCGCGTCAGTTGAATGAAGCTCTTGCGCCGCTTTCAGAGCAGCAACGTCTACAAGCTCTTGAAGACTTGTTCGGGCAGGACGCAATTCGCGCTGCGGCTATTCTTGGTCGTGAAGGTGCGAATGGTTTTAAAGCTCTTAACGATGAAATGAATAAAGTCTCCGCAGCTGATGTTGCGAAGACTAACATGGACAACCTTAACGGTAAAATTGAAGACCTTAAAGGTTCTCTTGAAGAGCTTGCAATTTCTGTTGGCGATACTCTTATTCCTAAATTAAAAGATATTGTTGACACGATTACACGGCTTGTTGACAAGTTTAATGCACTCGATCCTAGAGTTAAAAACTTAATCATTGACTTCATCTTGTGGGGAACAATTCTCACTGGTGTTGTTGGCGGTCTAGGAAAATTGTACGGCACGGTTAAGACATTACATGGTGCTTTCACAATTCTTAGGGGTGCATTATTTGGAACTTCGGCTGCAGGTACAGCTGCATCAACTGGAATTTCTGGTGCAGCAGGAGCAGCAGCTAAAGCAGGACCTCGTGTTGCAGGTTCTGTTGGAGTTCTTACACGTCTTGGTCCTGCTCTTTCAGTTGTCTCTGACGGTGTCGCTGGTGTCGCAGGCTCGCTAAGCGGAGTAGCAGGGACAATTGGTACAGCTGTTGCAGGTATATCAGCTCCTGTATGGGGCCTTATTGCTCTCATTACTGCAGCTATTGCCGCTGTCGGTCTTTTTGCGTATTGGAACTGGGACGAGATCACAGCTTATTGGGAACTAAGTCTTGGTGATCTCAAAAAGATTGTTTCTAAAAAATTCGCTGAAATATACATTGAATTTGAAGATTTCAAGCGAGATGCTAAGAAGCATATTGCAGGAATTGCTTCAGGTATAGTTACTTCATTCTCTGGAGTAGGAGACGCTCTTAAGAGCGTGTTCACTTTAGACTACGGCGGTTACAAAGAAAGTATTTCCAAGTTTGCTAGTGGCATTAAGCAGACTTTTAAAGAATCATTTGGTCTTGCGCAGCGAACAGACGAGTTTGGTAATCAAGTCGAAGACTCGATGTTCTCTGGATTGTATGATGCATTTGTTGCGCAAATGTCTCGACTCACTTCATATAATATCGCAACGATCAATCACCTCCAAAAGGACTGGCAAGAGTATGGTGTTCCAGTAGTTTCAAGTGCATTCACGCAGATTGTTATCAATGCTAATGAAGAATTTGGGGCTCTTAAAGCTATTGGTAGTTTAACTGCCGGAGAAGTTGCTGGATACTTCTTCTCAATGCCTCAAAGAATTTCTGAGTCATTTAATGTTCTGCAAGGTGTTGCAGGTGGATACTTTAGTGCTCTCAGGATAAATGCAGGCAATTCAATAAATGAAATTATTGGAGACTTATCGCGCTTTGAAGCTAGTGGCGAAGCAGCAGTCCAAAACATGGTGACTGTTGCAGGTGCTTGGCTTGGTCAGTTTAAAGATGATGCGATATATAAGCTTCAACTTATCGGTGATGATATTGCTTACAAGTTTAATACGGCTAAAGACAATATCATACGGATTCTTTCTGACATTCCATTAAGCATTGCAGGTATCTTCCGCGGATTCAACACAGAGATTTACAATTCCGGTGTTTCTATTATCCAGTCATTCATTGACGGTATGCAGAATAACATTGGTGTCGTTGCTCAAGTCGCAAAGAACGTTGTTTCTGCTGCTCGTAATTACTTCCCGTTCTCGCCTGCTAAGAAAGGTCCGTTCTCAGGAAGCGGCTGGGTTCTTTACTCCGGACGCTCGATCGGAAATGCCTTCGCACAAGGTATGGCAGATACTATTGGTAACGTACAGAAGCAAGCTTCAGACCTCATTGGATCAGCCTCTAACACAATCAACAATGGTATCTCGAATGCAAAAACGCAGGTTGACCGTACCGTTCGCGGATTTGCGGATCAAGCCACAAACGCGATCAATTCCCTGCCCGGGGTTCAGGCTGGTAAGAATTTCATAAATGGAATTACAGCAGGAGTTCGCGGTCAAGTTGATTTGGTTAAAGCTGCAGTTGAAGAAATTCGCGCTGCAAGTCAGGGAGAAGATTTCGGATCAGGTGCAGTTATGCAGCTGTTCGGTCTTGACCTAGACACTTCTCGACAAGTTCTTGATCGTGTTGATTATTGGTCAGGATTGTTCTCTGGCCGAATCAAAGAGAAGCTTTACAATGAAGAGGATGTTGCAGCCCACGTAAACCGAATTGTAGACAATCTATCGTCGGGTATTGTCAACAATGTAGATACAGTGTCTGCGGCTTTAGACGAGACGCTCCATGCAGTCGTCGGACGCGACTGGGGTTATGGCGGTCTTGCAACAATCTTTGGTGAAAACTTCGCTAAAGATTTCACAAACAGTGCACAGCAGTTTGGTAAAGATTTCACTAACTTCTTCTCGAGTGGTATCTTCGCTGGTCAGCCTCAAATATCACAAGCATTCACTGAAGTAATTGAGAATGCAATTGGCAAGGGTGATTCTTCAAGTGGTATTAAAGCTATCTTCGGTCCACAAATTGGGCAGCAAATAGCCGATGGCGCTAAGAACCTTGGACACTTTATTACTCGTGGTCTTGGTGACGGAATTCGCGAAAAAGTGAATGACGTTAAGGCTGCAGTTGAAGAAGTAGTGTATGCTTCTGTGGGCAGGGACTGGGGACAAGGTGGTCTCGAATCTCTGTTCGGAAAACCTGTCGCAGACCAAATTATCCGTGGTGCAGAACAAATTGGTGGCTTCGTAAATAGCGGAATTGTTCAGGGTATCCTCAAACTCGGAGGAAACATCCAAGGTGCAATCGGTGAAGTAATCAATTCCGCTTTAGGTAAGGGAACTCAACACTACCACCTTGCACAATTGTTCGGCGAAAACATCGGACGGAACATCGCTCAAGGTATCAGTAACGCCCTGCCCAATGCGCTTCACGGAATTCAAGTCGCGCAAACAGTTGTTGGTGGAATTACTGAGATTACACAGGGACTTTATGACCTTGGAGTTCAATTGGACACTATTGCGCAAAAGCGTGGATTTGACGGTCTTGACCATTTCATTCGCTCAATCCCATCATTCTTCGGATTTGGTCCTCGACCGAAGAGCCAAGCAGAAATTGAATACGAGCAAAACCAACTACTTCTAAACCGTGCCGCAGCGAATCCTGGCTTTTCAAGTGGTAGTACGTTTAGGGATTTGGTAGTATATACTAATAAGGATACTTCAAAGGAAATTGTCGACGAGGCAATGTTCCGAGTGAAGAGTCATGAATACATTCGTGGAGGATACTAATGCCGATTATTGCTCCTAATACAAATGCGCAAATAACTCGAGTCATGACTAGGCCTGGTCTTTTCATGCTTGATGATTTGCTTTTAGGAGAGCCTGATAAGTTCCCAATCTCTGATATTGATTGGGGAACTAATAACGTCGACTATTCTACTTACAACAATATCTTCGCTGACGGTCGGATCTTTGGTCCAGGATACTCACGAGGCACTTCCATCACACTTACAGGAGGCTTTCTTCCACATAATGGACAAACCCTCACTCAAATTGGCGCAAAGCTTGAGAAGATATGGGGATCCTATAATAATCGAAATCGAGCAGGGCGAGTTGTTCAGCTCTTTTATCGACGAGAGCGTGGCGTACGATTCTTCGTCGGACGTCCTAAGAGGATACAGATAAACTATGGCGGATCTCGTGCTCAGTTCGGTCGATTTGTTCTTGAATTTGAAAGGACAAATCAATTCTCGTATGGGAATGAGCATGCAATAGATTTGACCGAAAGCAATAAAGAGTTTGAGATCATTACTCCAAACTCTGATCTTCTTGCACCAAGCCCTGCTGCAGTTACTTTCTACGGAGAAACATCGTCTGCGGCCGGTTCATTAAACATTAACCAAAAGAACGGGCAGGGAGCAATTGTTGGAACTAAAGTTCTCAACGTTGCTCTAGGATTAAAGAGCGGCGAAAGCGTTACCGTATCAAACTATCCTGGAGAAAACTTCATTGTCACTAATACTGGAGAATCTGCGCGATACAGGTTAGCCCCAGTGGTTGGACGTTACTATATCTCTAATCTCTCTGACTTCGTTCTGTTTGATAAGGAAGTTACTCACAGGACTTTCTTGACTGCTAACTTTACTTCTAACAACAGAGTTAAAGCAAAGTTTTCTTACATTGAAGCGAGCTACGGAATATGAGTGTTTACCTATTCGCAATTGACCTACCCGGTAACGCAAATAACATCAATGACGTTTTTGGTTTTTACAGCGAAAAAGTATCAATCACTCGTAAGCTGTCCGGCGCGACGATTATCAAAGGTACAATTCCTTTTGAGAAATTCAATGATGAATCATACAAGATTAAGCCATTCAAGCACGCAATTGGTTTAGCTGTAAACGAAGCTATTGTAGGTATGGGAATTGTCCAACCTGGAGCTTTCGACCACAAGGGTTCATGGACATGGGTTGCCGAGGGATTCTCAGGCTATATGTATAACCTCTTTTATCGAGGTAATCCTATTGTGGCAAACGGCATTGATTTGGAATCTTATATTCTTGAGAATATACGTAGTACAGGTCAAAGATGGATGAACAACTGCGGCGCGACAAAGATTGGTCAGCTGCCTGGTTACGGGTTAATGACAAATCACCCTAACTTTAAAAACGGAAATGCATTCACAACTCCAAGCGCTTATGTTGATGTTGATGACGCTCCAATTCCTCAAGGATTTATCAGCCTCCGTGAAGTTGATCAATCATCTTGCGGTGAAAAGATAGAAGCAGCAATTAAGGCGTGTAAAACAGATTTCCGAGAAAAGTACTGGATGCGTCGTGCTACAAGAACTGGTTTCGGTGAATCTCGTGATTTGTATGAAGTAGGTTTTAACTACGAACTCTTTGACATTCTAAAACAAGAGTTTGTCAAAAATGCACAAAACATGTTTGTAGTTGGTGAAAATGTTGATTACATTGTTCCTCAAGAATTAAGCGTCGAAGATTTCATAACTCACGTGTCAGTTGATGGTGCTAAAGTAGAGAATGTCAAAACTAATGACGACTACAGGATTTATGGTGCCGCTGAGATTGTAAACACCGGGCAGGTTGACGTTGAGGTTCGTCTCAAAAACGAGAACGTAAATAACTACCAAGAATGTTTTGAGCAGGCTCGACAAACCCTTGCCCACCGCCGCATTAAGTCATCTACATTAAACATCAAAGCCGTGAGCTCACATATGAATGCATCTTTTGGTACATTCGATGTTGGTGATGTTGTTCACGTTTTCGGACATGTGCCTTGGTATGGCGAGATTGATGGTAACGTTGATTACATTGTTACTCAAATTGAGTACTCACTTGATGACGATGACATGATGGTTACAGTTGCTCCCAAGTCTGTGTTTAGCTCAAGCTATTCAGTTTCAAGCATTCGTTCATACAAACGCAAAACGCGAAAAGCCCAGAGATACGCAAATAACTTCTACCGAACAAACATTACAGGTAACTCCGGCTCAAGTGCTTGGACAGACTTCTTCAATATTAGGTATGGTGGTAAAACTGCTGATCAGCGCCAAAACTGGATGGATCGCCCAGATTTATAGGCTCGTCAGAGCTCGTCTAGTGTGATAAAAATAGACTGCCAATATATTTGCATTGGCAGTCTATTTTTATCTTTGACGGAAAGATGCCATATTATCTCGTAAACCCGCTCGATAGAATCTACTATCTATTTTTCCAACTTTTTCATTCAAGTTGACACCAAGTATTCTAAAGTTTTGTCTCATTTCTTTGTAATCATTTTGTTCCTTGGATTCAATGTAAGAGATATCATCTGCGATGCATCCTCTAATATATCCCATATTGTCGATGTAAAGATCATCGTCAAGTTTACCCCCTGCCCGATCATCATTGAATGTTTTGAGAAAACCTAGCATGTAATCTCTCTTGATTTTATATCTTGGAGCATCTTTAGAATTACTTTCAATTCTTGCTAAGTATTCTTCAGAAGCGTAGTCAGCAATTTCATACGTGTAGAAGAATGCTTTATCAACATGCTCAAGCATTTCTTTTGTCATACAAACTGTGCCAACCGAAGACGAGAGATTAGGCTTGTTTCGATCAACATTGTATGAATGTAATCCGAGAGTTTCACAAGTAATCCACATTGCGAAAGTTTTGCAAAGAGAGTATCCTCCAGTGAAAATAGTTTCATAGTTCATTAAAACTTTTTCATTTTCACTAAGAACACCATTCTCTACGTCTTCATATGTGAATCCATACTTAGAGCATAATGAATCTATTTTTCCTAATAATGCTTGACGTTCGAATTCTCCAACTGCACTTGATTGTGCTTTAGTATAAAGTAGTTTAGCTCGCTTAAAATACTTATCCATTACATTCCCCACATCGAGAATTCTTGTGATGAAACATCAGCACCTATGATGTAGTAAACTCCATCAATGTTTGTGATGCTAATGTAATCGACGCGATCAAGCATTTGAATGAAGGCAGGGAATTTCTTCGGAAATTCATTATACTTCTCACACCATTGACAGTAGTTGAAGTACAAGTCACTAGCTTTAATGCTATTATTTTCCTTTTTGATAATATTCTCTGCAACGAAAGCGTAGTTTCGGTCGTTAATCATTCGGTACTTATTGACCTCATCGCGAATCTTTTGAGGATCATTAATACCTTCTGCTAACCATTCACGTGCTCCCTCAACAGCCCAAGCGAGAATTGTTGAACCACCTTCAAGTGGATTCTTAGCCCATGCTTTTAATGTGTAATCACGCTTGTGGGCAGGGACTGTTCTTGGAAATGGAATCTTCTTAATACGTCGCCACATCGCGTCGTCCTGAGCTCCAGGATCGTGGTTAGTACCAACCCAGAGTTTAAACTTAGGAACGAATTCGAATGTGTCCTGATACAAGAAGCGTGCAGAAACTTTATCACCACCAGTGAACTGTTTAATGAGTGCTTCGGAGAAGTAATCACCTTCACGGATTTCTGAAACGGAGACGAGACGATGTCCTGCGAGTCGCGCGATTTCCTCCTTGCCCACTGACTTATTTCTTCGATACATAAATGTATCCGCCTGTGCAGATGTTGCGTACCCGCCAAGTGCAGAAAGAAGACCATCAAGGAATGTACTTTTACCTGACGCAGGAGGACCACTAATCACGAAGAATACTTCCTCAGTGTTAAGTCCAGTGAGCGTATACCCTGCGGCACGTTTGATATATGACATCAATTCTTCGTCACCATCTAGAGCATTATAGAGAAACTCTAGCCAACGACTCTGGTCAACCTTGTCATCGAAGATCACATTTGTGTTTTTAGTAATCTTATCTCGGAAAGACGTTTTCCTCAATTCGCCTGTACGCAAATCAATGATGCCGTTTGATACTGCGAGAGACAAATCATCAGTGTCAAAATCATCAACGTAAGATACAATGTCTGGGTCAGTTTGAGCCACAGCCAAAGTAGCAGAAATGCTTCCTGCAGATTGAGAACGCTTCGCCCAGTTTATATGAGCTTTAATTTCATATTCTTCATCTTCTTGACTTAGCTTTTGAGCTTCAAGTTTAATGATCGTTGAAACTTCTTTCGCTGCGTTATGCGATAATCCTCCGTCATCGCGGCGCCAATGGTTATTATCCCAAACCATCCAGCCCCAACCAGGAACATAAGTAAACTTATTCTTAAAGTTCTTAATGAACCGACGAGAATTACCAACGTCGGTTAGTGGCTCGAATTCATTTTCAAAAGATAGTGATTTCTCAATGTATGATGGGTCAGAGTGATCCTGCTTCCAAGCAGAGTTAACGCACTTCTCGACTTCCTCTCGTGGGAACGGAGGTACGCAGCGTGATGCTGCAATGTAAGCGAGTGCTAATGCGCCAGAACGAGAATTCTCCCCGTTCTTGCGACGATATTTACACGCCCATTTGAAGATTGTGTTATCTCGTTCTCCCTCAGGAATACCTTCAAGTAGCTTATCAATACTAGGAACTTTAAAATCATTTTCTCGATTAAGAGCATCGGAGAACGACATTGAACTACTTTTACGTGACTTACTAGCCAACAGTTCAACAAGCTCAGATGTCGGTTCTAGCACATCAGCATTTTCATGTGATAATTTATACGAACCGCCAGAAATGTGTACAGACGGAGGTGCTACAACATATCCGCCATCTGACCTAATGTCAATGCCAGGATAAATTGCATTGTAGTTTGGAATGTCCGCGCCCTCGGGCAGGGTGAAATAAAAGTGATACCCTCCACTACCTGTAAGAACAGTGTAAGTATCTTTATCTCCAAAATACTTCTTTGAGAATTCTTCTAAAGACTTTAACCCACCACTCTTTGGGTCAACGTCAACAACGAAAATGCCAGATACTTTACCTGTAGCTACAGCAACATTCGCGGACTTCCAATAATCAAACCACGAGCGAACTACGTCAATATCTTTTGATGCATCTTTAACTCCACGTTGTGTTCGTGGGTGCTTTCCCGGACTGCTGCATTTGGGGTTATTACATGTACATACACCATTCACAACTGAATGCGTAGGGAGAACAGCCCAGCCTCGATTTAGGTAGCCAAGAATTTTATTATCCATTATAAAGCCCTCTTCAAAAATGCTTCTCGCATTTTAATTCCGCCTCCACCAAGTACATTGGAGAGCATCTTATTTTCCCTGCCCGTACGTCGATTCTCATTATCAAAGTCAAGGAATTCACATAGCCCGAAATATAAACCTAAGCAATTATCTTGGAATTCATTATTAGGAGATTCAAGATACGTGTCCATAATTCGCTCAACTGCTTCATCTTTCTTAGTGACGTGTTTCGGTATACACATCTTCAAAAGATTCTCAGCCGAATCAACTTCAATGTCTTTCATCAAAAGATGGTTCAACATTGTCTGTTGTTCACTTACGTATTTTTTAATATAATCACTAAGTGATTTCATCGGATCATTATAATTAATTTTCTCCTTTTCAGCTGCATTTTTTGAGAATGTAGCAGGTACGTGAACAAAACTATTTCGAGCGATTGGGACTATCTGAAATGATGGTTTAAAAGATGAATCGTGAGAACACAAGGTTAGCACGTAATAATCGAAGTCTATATCTACATTTGATGTTTGAGATGCATTGTATTTTGATGCAATGTAAACTATCGCGCTATTGCGTAAACTTCCTGCGTAATTGGGAATCAAGATATCTTTAGTAAATGCATCATCAAGAAAGTCAAATGCTGCAATATTATCTATTGGACTGTAACGACTAGATACTACTGACATTACAGTATTAAGATCTTCGCGAATTAAAGCGTATTTACCATGAATTGGAACATCGATACCATACACAGAAGTGTGAAGAGGATGGAGACCAATATTCCAATCTAAATCAAACTTCTTTAGGATTTGGTGTGTAGAAACATCTTCACTTAAATCAACTACTGGATCTTTGGGATCGATCCAAGGTAGAGTTCTTACTGTCATTTCTTTTCCTAAATGTAAATAATACTTATTGAGCGAGTGTATTATTGAAGTTACTACTCTTCTTCGTAATCATAGTCATACTCAACATAGCTATTAGGAACGTCATCTTCATCTTCATCGTCTACACCTCCCAAATCATAAAAAGCTGTATCAGCATACATCTCAATTGCGCTTGTCACTAATTGATCTGTGTCAGTGTATACTTCGTATTTTGAGTATACTTCACCAAGCAAATTAGCAAGAATATTAATTGCGTATGAGCCTTCTTCGCTTGAAAGAACTTTCTCAAACAAATCTTCATGGAATGACATTTAATTTTCCTCCTTATATTCTGCTGCTACTTCTTCAGCAAGATCTATTGTTATGAATTTTTCGATTGAAGATTTTAGGCTGATGTCAACACCAATAGTAGCTGCCACTTCTTCAAGATTCTTTGCGAGCTTCTCGATTAGGTCAAGGTTTTCCTTGTCACCTAAAGCATCATCCCAACTCTTAAAGAAAGTACGGATGACTTTCTCTTCATGTGTCTCGTCTTCGTCGCTTCCAAACTTATACAATTCCTTTTCCTCCTGCCCAGCGGGCTTTCGTAGTACCTTGCGGCTTACAGTGAATACTTTAACAGGTTCTCTGAGATTTGTAAAACGCCGACGTCAGGGCCCAAAACGGGCCCGCAGAGCGAGCCCGTTAGTCACATCACCAGCGGCCTGTACCCTTCATACGAGGCATCATGAACAGTACCCAGTTGTAGAGGGCGGTCCAAGGGGACAAGGCAGGGTCGAGGTAGTGAGTCATAATTCTTCCTTACTTAAAATTGCGAAATACTACATACATAAAGAAGAACGTAACTAAATTAATGCTTAAAGATAAACCTAAAATAAAATTAAGCATTTTTAACTCCTTTTCTTTTTCCAACATTATCTCGTCTAGCTCCTTCAATATTCACTGTATCTTGTCGTATAAGGCAAGGGTTGTATTTAAAAGTGCTTAGCTTAGCGAACGCGTACCACCAAGAAGCATCGATGGGCATCTGATGCTTCTTAACTGTATCTAAGAATATATTAGCAGTCTGTCGACGTAGAGCATACATCGTGGTGATATATCGTTGTCTAATGCTCTTAGGTCTGTCAGATGGAATCCTGTCGACTTTAGCAACATTAAATCCCTGAATTAATTGCTCAAACCTATTTTCTTCACTTGCATACGAAGCCATCTTAACTGCTCCACCAAAAACAGTGATATCAGGCTTAGTGAATATATCAACGCTGTCAATATAATTAAACATCTTAACGTTGTTGAATTGAGCATCATCTTCAATGATTACAATGTACTCACTATCATTTTCATCACTTAAAGCAGTTTCTATAGCTTTAATATGCGAGAGATAACAGGCATGAGTTCCAGTGTATAAAGAACGTGAAGATGGCCTCTCGAACAGATGTTCTTTACCACCTACCCAACGCTCAACGCCGTAAAGCCTAACATCTCCGGGCAGGGATTGTTCCATCTCCCATTCAGCATTAGCTTTTCTATAGAATTCTTTTGTGTCTTCAATAGACAGGTCAAGTTTATCTACAGCATCAATCACAGTATGCGAAGCAAATAAGTCATTAGATATAATGCTTTTAACGTTATTTACTCTATCTTCTCTGCGTTTAAGAGTAATAAAATACGCATCGCAATGATTCTTGAAGAACTCATTTAATTTCATTTCGAAGTTCCTCAAAATCTAATGTTGGCTCATCAGTTGCATTTCCATTTTCATCTTTAGTAGAAACACCATCATAACCATCTTCTTGACGTTTGATGTTTACTTTACGCTTTGCAAGATAGCGTAGATGAAGTTTCTCAGCATCCATGCCACTAATGATCATCAAGTTCATAAAGAAGTGCCATGCATCGACAAGTTCCTGTTGAACACGATCGTCGTTAAAGTACTCGGCCTTAGCCCAAGGTTTCCAAGACATTTCATTCAAAGCTTCATGGAGCTCGTCTTGAAGTGCCATCATATTAATACGATACGCTTCAATCTTTTCACGCGTATCGAGCTTTGAGATGTCTTTTCCGTACGTCTCAGACTGTAGCTTAGCCTGCAAATCGATCATTTCCTGCAACATTAGTTGATCCTTTCATTAATCATTTTGATTCCACGTTGATATTTTTCAAGGCAATATTTGAGATGCAAAAACTGCCTAGTCACATAATGAATACGCAAGTCTTCATCATTATCAATCATCTCAACTTTCTTCTTCAACTCTTCAGGAGAGCTAACTCGAAGAAAACTTCCAAGTTCTTTTGAGTATGGTGAATCATTAAAGTCTTCTCCGTACTTGTAGTACGGATTACTTACGATATGACCTTGTGAGTCATAATCTTTATGGAAGAAGCATACAACACCATTTAGGAAACATTCCCAAGGTTTCGACGTCGCCCAACCACTCCCTGAGGCAGGGGTTGTTAAGGTAGACTTCCACTTCGACATTTCATAGTACAGCTTTGAAATGTGAATTGGCTCAATGTCGAGACCTAGCTCGATTTTACTTTCATCTGACCATACACCGAAGATGCTTGAAGTATCAAGCCCAGTATCAAGAACGAATTCTTTAAGAATTTGTTTACGAGAATTTTTAGTATTCTTCTTATTCTCGTTAAGGACAATTCCAAAAGACTTATCTTTGTATAAATTAAGTGGGTTGTACATTTGTGAATTTAGGTATGTACTCAATTCATTGAGTGCTGTCATCTCAATACCTGAGTATACATACTCAACGGGACCTTCCCAAATGTTGCAATCACCCTGCCCATCAGCTTTCCACTCAAATGGTTTTTGTGGTTCAGTTGGATCACCAAAGCGTTCATAACGATTCTTTTGGCTATCATAGTACTGGGCAAGGACTCCATTTAGTACAGGATTTTTCATATCGCGAAATTTGATGTTATTCCTAACATCAGGACAGAGCCAAATTACATCTTTATGCTCGTCTTTTTCTCGCTGCTTTGTTAGCCATTCATCTGCTCCAGTCAAAAGATATCCAACATAACGTACAAAGCTTCCCTGAGACACTGACTCACGTTCGCGATTAGTCGCGAGAGGGATTGGAGAATTAGCGGAACCATGTTGTCCTAACCAAAGAATACATTCATCAATGTTACCAAAAAGATACTCATGAAGAGTCTCATGTTGGAAAGTATGAATCATTCCGTTAATGTTACATCCAGGATACTCGTGTTCTTTGAGGTAAGCACGGAGATTCCTCCCGTGCTGTTTAGAAAAATCTTTATTCCAAAGATTGATCACATTCTCAGGATATCCTACTTCTTGCGGATTCTCACCAGAATTCTTGCTAATAATAAAGAAATTGTGATGAGGATTATCGCTTGCGAGATAGAATAAAGTATTCCTAACGTCAGAGTCACCACCAGTGGCTGTGCCTCGTGTATCCTCATTGAGAGGAAGTTTAAAACTTCGTCCAATTTTACCGTACCCGATATTTGCCATTTTCGAAAAACACCTTCTCTCCAAAGTCTTCTGCTGTACTTCGATATCCAGCGAACTTACTCATTTTGTTGAACACATTTGCGATATCTGTATTATCTTCATTCTTAGCTAAACCATATGCTTCTTTATACTCTTTGGGAATAATACATAGTGGTCCAAGCCAAACTGTATCATTATGATCATCTTCGACCTCAAGATCAGGATCGTACTTATCTCGCCTATTAACGAATACAACTTGGTTATTTACCCTAGTGTACCGTAAAGATTGCGGACGATTAAAGATCTGAGCACCAACTGCATTTTTATTGAGATCCTTGTATTTAAGTATCTCTTTAGGATTAGAGTAATAATTGTCTGCCATTAAGCAAACAACATTATCGTCATCATATACTAATTCGAGAGCTTGACGAATAGCGCCTGACACCTCAGGGAATTTGTCTTGATCTTGAGTGACATATTGCCAAGAGTTCGGTCCCTTATTGTGGAAGAGATTTATCATCTTAGTGATGTTACTCTTAGAACACACAATAATAATCCTGTGGCAAATTTGTTCCAGCATTTTCATAACTGAAAACACATTCTCAACATTGTCAGGGTTAATCACTAAAGGCTTTTCATAAGGTTCAACAATCCCATCAAGCCTTGTGTTTTTACCTGCAGCTAAGATAATACCTACATTTGCCATGGCTTACTCACCTCCTTCATTATTTCATCAAATGTTTGTTCAATGTAATGATAAAACTTCCAAACGTCTTTTCCTATTTTGCGGTTAGCTTCATCAACGATTCCCTGCCCTAATTCTTCATTGTCGTCAAAGTAGTACCCGTACTTATTTGAGATATTATGTAGATTTACTAAGTAAGCAATCTTGTCTTCGGCACTCGCCTCGCATACACCTACTTTACATTCATCTCCGAAGCCTACATACTTCTTGACTGCTAGTACACTGGCGGCTGATGCGCCCGTCGCAATAGAGCACATCGTATGAAACTTCTCAAGCACTTGGGCAGGGGGTAACTTCTTCACGATTCGAGCTGAAAGCATTAAGCTATAAAATTCATTTTTCTTATCATGAATTCTTGTCGCCATAGTCATTCCATAAAGCGGAACTAACCATTCTTTCCAAGACTTGTATCGGTCTTGCTCGAGAATAGGAACTCCTGCATGCTTATACGCTTTCTCGATCCAAGGTAAAGAGTTAATCAAGACCCCGTCCATGTCAAAAACGCAATGCTTCTTTAAAACTTTCATTTGCTATTTCCACCAGACCTTTCTTTACCCTAGGAGATTTCATATAAGGTACTGCGCGGTACATGTGAATCCCGCACCAGTATAATGATCGAACCCAAGCTTTTTCACCATAATCATTAATGACGGCGTTCTTTAGAATATGCTTTGCATCTCGCCTATTTTTGTAAATCTTATTATAGCGAACCTGCTCGAATCCTCCAAGAGATGTAAGAATCTTTCCAACATCAACTGCAATATCACTGGGAACAGCAGGAGTTGCGACAAGTGGATCAATTAATACAGGCAACCCATGGAGCATCATTAAATTATCGAATGTAGGGTCACCATGCGTTACAGCGTGATCAATGTCTTGCGGCGAACAAATATTATGTACTTCGAGAGCACGAGCCCTAGACTTCTTTGGATCTTTAGAAAACTCCGCACCAACCTTGAGGAGAGGGAGAATCTTCGCAATATGAGCTGTCTCGTTATACTCTACGTAATCGTCATTCCCTGTTCGTGTTTTCCAAAGATCTTCGTTGAGAGCCGAGTAAAGCATATGAGATAATTCAAGAGCATTCTTCGTCTCAACTTCAATGAGTCTATTCATAACGTAAACGTTATCTTCAGGAGAACAGCCTACAGGCAATCCAACTTCAGGAAGACATTGTGCGGCTTTATATTTATTAAGAAATTCATATTGCTCTTGACACCTATTTCCTTTCTTAATAACGACGTTCGGCATAATACTTATTTGAGCCCCCGACGACCCACGAGATGCGGATCGTCGGGAGTCAGTTTGAATGTTGTAGAACATTTTTATCAGAACGGAACGTCCGGAGCGGCAGAAGGATTAACACTAGGGGTGCTCGCAGCGGGTGCAGAAGCAGGAGCTGCACTACCTGTCGGATTCACAGACGGAATGCCTTGGTTTGCATTACCACCCTGCCCTGGAGCAGGATTCTCGTATCCTTCGATTTTCTTAATGCGCTTAACCTGTTCACGAGTGTTACCGTTGTATTCGGTGTGCTCGATTTCAACCATCACGCGGCGATTGAGAAGCTCGTTTGCAAGCTGCTCAAACGTGGGATTACCACGGAAGTATTCCTTGCCCAAACCGAATTCACGCATGTTCACAAAGAACATTTGAACGGCTTTATCATTTTCAGGAACCCACACGAAGTTGTTGAAGAGCATACGACCCTTGCTTGGACCGTCAACAATTCGAAGCTGGACGTTAATCATTTCACGGCCTGTTGAAGCCTGCTTGGCTTCAGCCTTAATGATTTCTACAGGATAAACACCAACCGGGACAGGTGCAAATGCATCGTAGTCAATATCTTCAATGATATCTGCAAAGTTAACCATTTTTACTTACTCTCTTCTTTCTTTTCACCGTATACGGTATTTAACATTTCTTCAACACTTGGACTTTCAATAACGGATCCAAGTTTTCCGCCAACTCGTTCTCCCGCTTCAAAATTTTGATGAGGAGCAACAAGTAATCGACGATGCACGTTTCCGGCATCATCAGTATCCATAAATAGATATCCACAGATGTCTACGTAGTAAGGCATTGTAGTGGCTATCTGGCCTTGCATGTATGGCCGCCATTTGTTATCAACTTGGCGAGTCATCGCAATAAACAAAACCGATTCAAGAGGATTCTTTGAATGAACCGTCAAATCCCTGAACTTACGGACACTATCAGAGATCTTGCGAAGCAATTCACCCCAGTCCTGAATCCTCATCGCATTAACTCCTGCAATAGAATCAACACAACGCTGTTGAATTTCAGAGATGGAGTCAAGAACAACCGACTTAAATGGGTGATTACTTTGATTTAACCATTCATACGCTTTAAGAACAGTTTCATAATCCTTAACGTATACAATGCAAGTGTCCCATTCTTTAGAAGCTTTTGGAGGTTCCTCTGTTAATGGGTCCCACACAACTTTCTTTGAGGGAGTGAATCGAGAACCACCTTCTGCATCAAGAATTAGTCGCGGGGCAGGGGTCGAATCACCCATCCAGCTTTTTCCAACTTTTGATGCTCCATGAACAAGAATCGATAAGCTACGCATTTTTCACCTCCTCTGTATTGTACCTCTCATGAGGATCAACATATTGAAAATTATTTTCTAATGCAAGTTCAAAATTTGAACCGTCATCAGCAAGATTGCATACATTCACGAATGGACATTTCCAAAAGCAATCGCCTGATGGGCTTGGATAGCATACATCTAAATGATCTTCTTTTCCGTTTAACCTTTCCATAACTAAGAGAATCTCTCTAATTACACTATACACCCTTCTCTTCATGTTGTAAATTTCTTCATCATTGTGATGAACTTCAACACGATCATAGAATGGTGGTACCGCTCGGGCGGTCCTCTTTGTCTTGCGTAGCATATTGTACAGCCCACCTGACACTTCCTCTCCGTCACTCATTTTCTCGAGCAGATGGTAAAATTTCATCTGCTCGTTCATGTGAATCTGAGCACTCAGCTGTGATAGAGATGCTGTCGTCTTATGATCCATAAACAATATTGATCCGTCTGTTTCGCGGCGAACCAAAGCATCTAGCTTACCTCTGAGGTACAAATCAAATCCATTAATGTTAACAGGTATCTCGACGACACGCTCAGTTGCTATGAATGTTAGATCTTGGTCAATCCCAGTTTCTTCAAGCCATTCGACGTATCCACGAATCATAGCATCAGCGAGTTTATACTCGTCATCGATGTTCTTTAAGTAAAGATCATTATCTCCTTGCTTTTCAATTTCTTCCATGTAAAGCTGAGAGATGGTGTTAATCGGATCAACTCCCTGCCCATAGAATAATTCGAGTGCGTAATGAATTTTAGTTCCGAGCTGCAATGCTCCTGTAGGTTTTAGTTGACTTTCCTTAACACCAAGCTTCCTATAATAAGTTAAATACCAACGTCGACGACAATGCTTAAATGTTTGTATTTCCGAATTGGAGATTTTAATTTCCACCGAGAAGTCTCCTCAAGAAATCACGATCCCGCAGTATTTCTTCTGCTCTTTCCTGCTTCTCTCTTAGAACTAATGATTGTTGATACTCTTCAAATGTACCTTGAGATATTAGGTCAATGATAGTGATGTTCTCATGTTTTTCTGCACCAATACGGTGAATGCGGTCTTCAGCTTGCGAATTCTCAATAATAGACCATGATCTTTGTAGGAACACTAAAGTATCCGCACGTGTTAATGTGATACCTGCATTGCCTGCGCTTGTTGTGCACAAGATAACTTGAGTCTTTCCTTTTTGGAAATCATCAATATTATTTTGCCTATCATAAGTATTTTGTCCACCAACAACTAGGCTATATGATATCTTATGTTTAGATAATACTTTCGCTGCAAGATCAATTAATTTCTTATGGGTTGCAAATACTACAAGAGATTTTCCATGCATATCTTCAATTAAGTCAATTAAAGCATCTACTTTATTTGAAGAATTTTTATATTGAACTTCACCATTTGTATCTACTTCACATACTGCTGAAGCAAATTGAGCTAAACGTGTTAACATTGCTAAACCATTTGAAGCGACGACTAACCCGTTATCACCATCCAATTGCGCGATCATTGAACTCGCCATTTGTTTATATGGCTTTAGCTGTTTAGCCGGCATTTCAATGTATTTCTTCACATAAGTTTTGTCGGGCAGGGATGAAAGAACAGCTTTCTTTGGTGTCCTGCGCATCCTAGGTTCAAGAATGCTAAAGAATTCTTCTTTTGTTACATTCTTTAAACCAACTACCTCCATAGGTCCCCAAGGCGAGTACGCAAGATCACAATACCTATCAATGAATGCTCGCCGTGAGTACCAATCCTCAGGCGCAATCAAGTGTAGAGAAGGCCACAAGTCATCTGGAGCATTCGCAATCGCGGTACCCGTTAGACAATATATGCTGGTCTCGAAGCCTGTCCTCAGAGCCCAGACAGAGCGAGTTTGCTTAGCTGTCGGATTCTTGATGCGGTGTGATTCGTCAACTATGATAGACTTCCAAGAAATCTCATTTAATTCTTTTTTACACTTCTCGCATTTAGCAGGTGAGTTTTCTTTCGACTCCTGTAGGTTCTTATCACATTTGTAGCAACGCTTTAACTTAATGCTCCCGTATGGTGCTAACCTCGAGAATGACCTAACTGATTCATAATTAATAATAAGAACTTCAGATTCTTTATTACTAATTTTCTTAATTGCGGTTAGCTTGTCTTTACGTGAACCTGTGCATACTTCAACTTTCGCTTCAGGGAACCAGCGATTAAACTCATTCTTCCAAGAAATCATAACATTCTTTGGACAGACGATAATTGCTGGGAACACGACGTCACCTAGTGACTTAATAGTTTTAAGAGTCTCAATTGTTTGTCGAGTTTTACCCGTGCCCATCTCGTCGAGAAGAAGAGCTCGCCTTGCTTTAGTCAGAAAATAAATCCCAGCTTTTTGGTAATCATATAGGTTATTCTCTACATCACCTTCAATGATTTTCTTTAATACTTCATCATTCTCGTCAATGTCATTTGTGTTTAAGCTTTTACGTGAAGTAACACATGGAAGAATCCTATCATTGTATTCATTCCAAGACCATTCCTTAAGCTTATCGCCAATGATGAGCTCATCTCCGAAAATTCCGCGAAGAACTTTACATGAACCCCAAGAAAGTGGCATCAACCATTTCTTATGCTTAATACTGAATTTTGAACCAGAGCATTGAGAAATGCGGTCTTTATCTCGCATCCAAAGATCGGATTCAATTACAATTCGGTTTTCTAATTCTTCAAAAATTTCTGCTGTGATCATTAGGCCAACCTAACATATCGCCAAAAGATTTTACGAGGACTACGGAAATTCTTATGCGTAATTCGTCCTGTGTCCAAATTCCTTACGGTCAATTGGTATTTGTGTGGGTGTCGATAAATCAAGTATGAATGTTCTACATCAAACTTATCAACAAAATTCCCAGTGAAGTAGCAATGCTTTTCAAGCTTCTCGCATACAAAGTCTTTAATTAGTTGTGGGTTATTTCCCAATTCATCTGCATGTGTGAATACCATTTATTTTCCTTAATTGAAGTACACGACGTACGAAGTAGTGGTGTAAAATTCGTAGTATGAATATATTACACCCAAAGCGTAGATCAACATTCCCGTTGAACAGATAAGACAAAGAATGTTCTTCAGTTTCATTTTTGCTTGCATATTGTGTGAATCAATTACGAGATTCACGAATGAAAGAAAAATTGCAACTACCCAAATACTTGCAAAGACAATTCCACAAGCGACGTAAAACATTCCTTTTCCTCCTGCCCAGCGGGCTTTCGTAGTACCTTGCGGCTTACAGTGAATACTTTAACAGGTTCTCTGAGATTTGTAAAACGCCGACGTCAGGGCCCAAAACGGGCCCGCAGAGCGAGCCCGTTAG
This sequence comes from Streptococcus oralis, assembly GCA_963515155.1. Classification (GTDB taxonomy): domain Bacteria; phylum Bacillota; class Bacilli; order Lactobacillales; family Streptococcaceae; genus Streptococcus; species Streptococcus oralis_CW. Next base: position 26,432 of record CAUPXG010000011.1, read on the forward strand.
TCACATCACCAGCGGCCTGTACCCTTCATACGAGGCATCATGAACAGTACCCAGTTGTAGAGGGCGGTCCAAGGGGACAAGGCAGGGTCGAGGTAGTGAGTCATAATTCTTCCTTACTTATATCAGGCTGTTAGTCTTACAGAGTGTTATCCAAACGAGTATCCCACCATTTTCTTTTTGTCACTAAGTGTAAGAATAAATGGCGTGACGCATCGTCAGCATGACCTTTTCCTCCCGCAAACCATTCGAGAGCTTTGAGGCGATCATTCTTACAAATGTTCTTAGCTTCGCTTGGCTTAGTTAGAATAAGATCATTTTCGGTTTGTGCGGAGAAATACCTTAGAACTCCAATTACTTCAAGCGACCACGGGGCCGCGGTATTCTTGTGAGTGTTTGGGGCAATAGTAAACTTCTCCGCAACTATTTGCAAATCGCTTTGATATCTTAGACAGGCTTTCTCAACTCGTGTACACAAATCGAAGAATTCAGATTCGCCCGAGAAAAATTGCTTTGTCTCAGTGTCGTAGAAAGCCCATCCAGATGTCTTACCAGGGTCAACCGATAGAATATACCTAGGGAGCGACATAACCATTTTCTACATAAGATAGATAGGTTAGAGGCATGTTCTCCTTGAATGCTTCTTCCATCTTTCTAGCTACTTGCTCAATTTCATTCATCGGGAATGAAGGGAATTTTTGACCTTCATTTGAAGATGTACGCAATGAAAGAAACGACATAAGTGAACGAGCATTACACGTTACAAAGAATGATGTATAGATATTTACAGGGAGAACAATTCGAGCAACTTCTCGCGCGATTCCCGACCGCAACATGCTCTCGTATTGTCGGTAAGCTACTTCACAAGAATTAGTTACCGCAAATCCAACAAGACGGTATTGAGTTTCATTACCATCAACAAATTCATAATGTCCAGCTTTTCCTGTTTGCACAAGAGGCCGATGGGCAGGGGGGACATAGAACGTCGGCTCTAGTTCTTTATACCGTCCACTCTCTTCATTGTAGCTAAACCCAATTCGGTGTCGCATGAATTCACGCGCTACAAAAATTGGTGCGCTAACTTTGAAAGTGAATGAATTATGCTCAAATGGGCTACCGTGTCGATTTTTAACCAGAAAGTTGATTAATCCTCGATTTTCCTGGCTTTCAGAGCCCGTAGAAACACGCGCGGCATCGACGACCGATTGATCCGTCGCGGAGACTTTAATTAACTCTACGCCTAAGTCTGACTTAAACTCAATTTTCTTATTCATCTTCAGCTAGATCTTTCAATACGTCGTTAACGATATCTTGGAAAGATGCACTCTTCTTATTCTCTTTCTTGTCTTCTTTTTCTTCATCATCAGAAAGAAGAGCTGCGAGAAATATAACTACATCCGCAATTGTGACGTCTTCCCAAGGATCTTTGTCATCATCCTCTTTGATATCATCTGTGTCTGTGTTACTAGGATGGCACTTACAAGCCATCTCAAATCCGTCATCTTTAACATTACGCGCCGCTTCATCTTTAAAGTAATTCTCGCTAACTTGATATGCAAGAGCAGAGTAGCCTGCAATATCTACAAGGCTATCTTCTTGAATCGCATTGAACTTAGCTACATTTGCACCTCGAGAAACTTTCATAAGAATCATCATTTGTGCAACGTCAACAGGAGTAATATGGTGATCTAGGTAACTCGACCAAAGACCTGCAATTCGATCGAATGAATCAAATGCATCTCCATATTCATCTTTACGGTCGCCATTGATAATGTCATTTGCGGTGTTAAGAATGTTATTCATATTTTTCTCCCCATGCTCCTTCAAGCAGTTCAGGTTCTGCTACAATTGGTACTTTATAGTCTGTCAGGTTACTCATTGTTTCTTCGATTTGCTTCATAGTATCTACATTAGCATCCTCCTCAGGAAACTCGAAAATAATTTCATCGTGAATTGGGATACACATGTTATCTCCAAATCCCGCTGCATCCAATTCAACTAACTTTCGTTTAAGAATTTCTGCAGCATGGCCTTGGAGAAGGAAGTTAACGAGCGTATATCCTTTGCCCTTTTCGCAAGGCAATATACGGCCGTTTGGTGTTTTAACCCATCCTCGACCATCCTCTCTTTCTCGCTTTTTTGCGAGAACTTCAATTACTTTTTGGAATTGTTTAACTCCAGGGAAGTTGTGGTCAAATTGTTCGACTACATGATCCATTGTAGAAATCGGTACTCCGCCAGAAGCAGCCATCGTCGCAACCCCTGCCCCGTATAGTTTACCATAGACGACTCCTTTCGTAAGCTTTCTGCGCTTATCGTTTTTATCAATTTGCTCATTAAAGATCGTACTTGCAAGTGAACAGAAGAAATCCTCATCACTATGAAATGCTGCAATTAATCCAGGGTCTTCACTGAAATGAGCCATTAAGCGAGATTCAATTTGAGAATAATCGCATGAAATTAACTTATTCCCTTCTTCAGGAATAAATGCATTTCGTACAGTAGGATCACCACTGGGCAGGGTTTGTAACGCAGGTTCCGTGACACTCATTCGTCCTGTCCTTGCCCCACAAGTCCAAATTGTTGGATGTACCCTATTATTTGAATCTTTAAGTTCCAAGAAATTATCGAAGTAAGGTCCAACCATTTTCTCCGCTTTACGAATGTTAAGAACCGTTTTCGCAATCTCGTGGTCAATACTTTTAAGAACTGCTTTATCTAACGCATATGCTCCACTCGGTGTTGTTTTCTCTAAAGTAATTCCTTCTTTTTCCAAAGCAGCGATTAATTGATTCTTACTTCCAATACTTTCAATTCCATATTTCATCTGTAAGAAATTGCGAGCTTGGTTCGCGTAGTCAATTAATTGTTGTCGTTTTGTTACACAATACGATTCATCAATTTTCATTCCCTTGAGCATCATATTAGTGGTAACTCGGATAGCGCCCATTTCAAGCTCGTAAGCATTTCTCTGAAGCGAAATCTTCGGGTTAAGATGTTCGTATATATGTGCAGTAAGTACAGGGTCTAGGGCTGCGTAGATCCAAAATTCTGGCAGATCCCATGGAATCGTATCCCAACCCCATCCGTGTTTCTGCATTTGTTCTTGGAGATCACCCTGCCCGACTTTAGCTTCTGGGCCAATATATTTGGCTGCTAGCGGCTTTAAGCCCTTAGGGCGTAATGGATCAATAATATGAGCCATTGTCATTGTGTCATTTGTCTTCTCCCACTTCCAACGCTTAAGGTCATTTCCTGAATGGTGAATAATGAACTTCGCGTCATATGGGCTATTGTGAAGAACTAAATCTTCTTCATATTGGTTAAGAGTATCAATTGCAACTCCCGAGAACAAATGCCATGGGATAGCCCATCCTTCATTCAAGTCACCAAATTGGATTAACCGTAGATCATCTTTATGCGGCCCTACTAATCCTCCTGTTTCCGTGTCAACTCCGAGAACTCGACGAGATTGTCCGAGCCATCTTTTAAACTCAAACACATCTTCCGTGGTTCTCATTAAATTAAGCTTTACATGGCCTAATTTACTACTTTTCATAATTCATTCCTATTACTTCTATCTTTGATGCAATCAAGAATTTAACTACATTATCTGTATTGCGATCTTTATCTTGATTGAAGATAATTCTCTTTATCCCTGAATTTGCAATTACTTTCGCACAATTCATACAAGGAGATGCAGTGATGTATATTGTACCTCCTTCCATATCTCGTCTATTCGCATATGCAATTGCGTTCATTTCAGCATGAATTGACGGACATGAAGAATAATCACTTGATGTTTCATTATTTATATTTCTTAAACAGAATGAAGAACAAGTTTTCTCTTCTTCGATGTAATTGGCTGGAGGCCCGTTATAGCCCGTAGAGACAATTCTCTGGTTAGGTCCAACAATAACCGCACCAACCCTGGCTTTGTCACATCTGGTCCTCTCTGAGATAGCAAACGCGACATTCATCCAAGTCCGTTCCCATGACGGTCTCATATGACGTTCACGAGGTTAATTGTGTGGTAGAATTCTTTAATTTCGAGATTAAGTGATTCAGCAATCTCGAGGAATTTCTCGTCACCCTTGTCATATGCATTTACGAGAGCGAACATTTTCGTACGAGCATCGGCGTCATTCACGACTTCAGGCTTTACTTCTTGAATTGCTTTCTTCAAAGATACCGGGAGTGCATTTGAAGATACTCCTGATTCTTTATTTGTTACTTTAAGTGTTTGCAACATTTCATTTTCCTTTCTTATTAAGCTTCTTCAATCAATTCATCAAGTTCAAATTCGAGGTCACTGACTTCATTTTCCAACTCAGTGATGATCTCGTCTAGCTCGGTCCAACGATTTCCTTTTTCTTCTACGTTCTCGACCTTGCCACCACAGATATTTACTTCAAAGAATTCATTTTTGATGGAGTCGAGCTCGCGGTTGAAAACTCGGAGTTCGTTTTTCTTGTCTTGCAATTTGCTCTCGATGACGTTGATCATTTTCTTTTCCTTTTCCTGATGCGGTACCTTGCGGCTTACAATGAATACTTTAACAGGTTCTCTGAGATTTGTAAAACGCCGACGTCAGGGATAGTTTTTGGGCCCATGGGCAGGGAGTAAAAGTGCACTCTCAGAGCACATCGAAGAGCACCAGAAGGGATATGATCATCAAGATGACGAGTACCACGAGGCTAGGATACGCCAACGTAAACGTCACTAAATCGTTATACTGCTGTTCAGTCATACACTGCATTTTCATACTCCTGTAAAAAAAAAATGAGCCCGTGTAGGGCTCATTAGGACGGAGCCAATATTAGAACATCGGCTCGTTGTTATCGTCTTCTTCATTAGTGTACACAGGCGTATCACCATCGGACTTCTGAGGTGTGCTCGAATCGACGATTTCTGCTTCCTCAGCCTTAGGCTCGGCAGATTCTACGGGCGCACCGGTTTTCTCAGCGATAAGGGCTTCGAGGGCTTCGTCATACGCCTTGCGCTCTTCATCCGTTGTACGCTTCGAAGTGTTGCGCTCGATGCGGTAAATCTTAGCCTGAGACAGCCCAGACTTGTGGGACAGCTTCTGGCGAGAAATCTTGTGTTCCTTGCGACGGCCCTCGCGCTCGGACAGGTCAACCTTTGCTTCGCAGTTTTCTGCGGTATGAGTCTCAGACATTTTATCTCCTAAATAAAATCTTATTGTTACATTTTCTTTGTATTCACATTCCCTGTAAATACCGTCTTTACTTGGAACTATAATGTAGTTACTAGAATACTCTACGTAATTACTTAAGAATTCTTCGTATTCACATTCTAGGCCATCAAGAGGTCCGCCTAAAAACTTTAGCTTTTTAAACTTTTTGACGAACATGTTTCCATTGTATATCGAATAATCTTCTTTGCAAACAATCTTCACTGAGAAGATTAATCAATGCAAATCACAGAAGCTACACTATCATTTGTCTCTTCAATGATTTCAATTGAAAGAGATTCATCAGTGTCAAAGAATTCTTCATCAAGAACCTTCTCACTAACTTCATCTTCACTCTCTGCTTTCACGAAGTATTTCACAATACGAGTTTGAATTACTTCAACTTCATAGAGATGATCTTTAATATCTTGCGCTGTATTACTCATCTTAATAACCAATCATACTTTTAAACTCAAGCGTCCAAGTGAACGCCACGATGAAAATGAACACTGAAACAATCGCAGTAAAGCCATAGAGCATCGCATTTTTTAGATTAGGACGTTCGTTTAGAGTAAACTCCATCAAAAGCTTGTATGCATAAGTGACAAACAAGATTATTGCGATTACAGTGATTGTTAGGAATACAAGTACTTCTTGCATGTTATTCTCCAAAGATTGAAACTATACCTGACACAAGTGCTATTGCGATGCTAATGTGATTTAGCCTAAAAGTTGCGTTGTATGAATATTCATACATATCTTTTTGAATGCGATCATATTGGGTTAACCTCACAGTTGATTCCCTGCCTGGTAACACTTCGAGAGAATACTTACTTCGAGTGTCTTCTTTAATGTAAGTAATCTTATTCTTATAATTGCTTTCAAGAACCGAAAATGAATGTCTATAATTATCTTCAATGAATTCATTTAATGCACGGAATAACTCATTAGGATTATTTGCCTCATCAAAGAACTCAGATGCAATGATCTTATTATATGATCGCATTACTTACTCCGAGATTTTCAATTTCATCCATTTGAACAATTTGCATCATGGAAACATCGTCAGAATAAAGCTCTCGGTTATTCACTTTTTGAAACACTTCTTGTTCGCTCTCGCCTTTCACAACCATTACGAACTTGGTGTTGGCTTCAAATTCTACTACATATTCTTTCATGGAATGATCACTCCAACAGCGTACGCGCACGAAATTACTGCCTGTGCTAAATCCATTGGACTAGCAATATCGAACATCTTCTGGTAAGTTACTTCATCTGAGATCATAGTCGATATCTTCACTTGGAAAATAACACTACGCGAGATAGAAGAATAAATCTTAGTGAACGAAATAACAGCTTTAATCTGTTCGATGTCTTGTTGAGAGAATACTACTTTTATCTCTGGACCGAAATACATACTATTATGATTTCGGACTCCAACATTCGTATTATATGAGAAGCTATTAATGTTACTCGCTAGGTATGCGCGAAACTTTTCTGCAACTTCTTCAAGTTCTTTAACGTCATCAAGCTCAACGTCTTTAAATTCTTCAAGTAGCTTTTGGCAATTCTCCAAAAGATCAATGCAATTGTTATACATCGATTTCCTCAATTTCTATATCGGTGCCAGCATATACAGAATCTTCATCTACATAATCTCGACTATAAGCTTCACTCTCTAATGAGTCGAAATCTTCATCAATGATTTGTATCGCTTCTTCTTTACTTCGTGCTTCTATAGTGGCTTCAAATGCAGTTGTAGATATCCACTTAATCTTGTACTTTTTAAGTTCCTTATTCTCACTCATTGTCTTTCCTTTTATAGAAACTCGATGATGTTGATTGTGTCAATGTCTGGACCATTGCCACTTACTTCTTCTTCCTCAAGAAACTTTACATTATAAAATGTCTCATTGCGGATGTACTCAATTAGATCTTCTTCAGAATTAATTGGCGGACAATTATCGTCATTAATCTCGATAAGTGCTTCTCGCTCAATTGTCTCTTCGTAAGTGATGCGAAAATTTTTCATTTTAGAACTCATTCCCTTCAAGAATTGCGATTGCTTCTTCAAAATTTTCCAAGTTGTGATTCATGTACGAGATAAACTCTTTGTTGTTATTCGTAAGAAAAGTGGCAACTTGAATCACGTCTTGGTATTGCTTTATACTCTTCTGAAGCTTCTTCTTTGCTTCCTCAATACGTTTTGCTTGGTCTATAGTGTTAATCATCCCATATTCCTTCTCTGAGTGTTACGCGATTGCTTGGAAGTGTAGCGAGATTAGGTCATCGATGTCTTCCCAAGATTCAATGCTTCCGCGCGAAACGATTCCGTCTCCAATGATTTTGCGAGCGAAAGCTTTATCTGCATCTTCGTGGAGCGAAATTTTTCCAAACTTGTCGATTCGCAGAGCCTGCCCATGATCACCGAATTCAGCGATAGCTGCAGTGTATTTATCCGAGTTCTCTTCATTGATTTCAAATTGAACTCTGAGTCCAAGCTCAGGACGATTGTTAATTAGGTCCATCATCGATTGAAATAGAGAACTCTTTTTCATTTCCTTTTCCTTACCTTGCGGCTTACAAAAATTATTTTAACACATTCCCTGAGAATTGCAAAATTACAACTTCAGGGATAGTTTTTGTGCTATTAGAAGGCTACGATTTCGAGAGCAAGCTCGTCCCTCATGGCCTCGAGGTTCTTGCGCTCCGTCTCTTTGTTCTCGTCGTGCTCGATGTCGAGGATCATCTGGACGTAGCTTAGGAACGTGTTCGAGATGTTGACCTTGGTCTTGTCATCGGATTTTACAACGATTTCCTTGGCTTTTACAATGGCAACGTTTACGCGGCGTGCAGTCTCGAACATTTTTCTTTTTCCTTTTCCTGTCGTAGTACCTTGCGGCTTACAATGATTAATTTAACAGGTTCTCAGAGAAATGTAAAATGCCGACGTCAGGGATAGTTTTTGGGCCCATGGGCAGGGAGTAAAAGTGCACATTTCGCACACTCTCCCAACGAGCTACGCTCGAAGCTCTGACACTATGAATGCTGTCTCATCCTCTATAATGCTTTCGTTGAGCTCCGCCGTATATTCGCCAATATCAAACTTCTCGCGTGCCTCAGCCTCGCTCTCAGCTTCGATTTCCGCGGAATAACTCGCTACCTCTTCCCATTCAAATAAGAACCTCATTTTGCGCCCTGCTCTTCTTCCCACAAGCTGATGCATAGGATTGCTTGCATTAAAAATCCAGCTATTGATGCAACAGACCCAGTGGTTTCTGAGACGTATGTATCTTCAAAATCTACTTCACCTTCTATGAGACGATGCGAATTGAGCCAACCGTAATGAACGATTTCTTCTACATTGGCTTCTTCATTCACTCGTGTACGAGTAGCGTGCTCAACAGTTAGTTCATATCCGTTGTTTACTTCATATGTATAAATTTTCGACTTATCTTCATATGAAGCTTTATCTTCAAGTATAATGTCTTTTTCTTCATTTGTGTACAAGTTAAAGTATAGCGCATAGCGATCTTTCTCCTGTTGATACTTACCAACAGCATTCGTCTTATCACGCTTATTTGTTGCTACATTAAGGTTTGGGAAGTACTTATTGAGAAGATTCACAATAGTTTCATGAATCTTATCTGCATTATGCTTATGAGTATTGATATCCCCAATTACTTTAGCACAATTCCAAATATCTTTTGTGTCGATTTGAATGTTACTCATTTTACTTACTATTCCTGTTCTTAGTTGATATCGAGATTTTCTTTTTCATACATATGCTTTAGAACAACAATCACGCGTTCAAGATCACTTGGCTTTAACACAATGTAACCAAAATAATTATCCATATCGGTAGTTCCAACTTTTTGAATATCTGCGCGCATATACACCTTGCCCTCAAAAGATTTTAAAACTTTAATCTCAAAATCAAGCGTAGAACATACACTCGTTGGAATTAATACACTTACATCAATGATCATTCCCATTGGGTGAGTGATGTTTGTCATGAATTGTAAGTCAATATCTTTTTCATCTCCAATCATATATTCTTGGAGTTTACCTACGGCATCCAGTGTGCTCTGAATGGAGCAATATTTGCAGGCTTCGTGCAATTCCTTGGCGATCTCAATTACTTTCTTGGCGCTCATTACAGCATATCCTTAACTACTTTGTGCACGTTGTCAGAGAACACCAATGTGGAACTGATCGGCTCATTGCGAGTCAGTGACACGAGGTTTGCGTACTTCTCAACGCAAATCATCTCGCCTGGGCCTTGGTAGATATCTAGGACTTCACGTGAGTTTTGAGCGATCACGATGAAAGATTCGAGGCCCTTGCTGTCACTGTAGTTGTTGAAGAGTACCGATGAGATCTTGTCTGATACGTCTGTGAGTTGCTTTGCAATGGAGTGGCGGAGGTTTTCCTGCATTTTCTTTTCCTTTTCCTTACCTTGCGGCTTACAAAAATTATTTTAACACATTCCCTGAGAATTGCAAAATTACAACTTCAGGGATAGTTTTTGTGCTATTAGAAGGCTACGATTTCGAGAGCAAGCTCGTCCCTCATGGCCTCGAGGTTCTTGCGCTCCGTCTCTTTGTTCTCGTCGTGCTCGATGTCGAGGATCATCTGGACGTAGCTTAGGAACGTGTTCGAGATGTTGACCTTGGTCTTGTCATCGGATTTTACAACGATTTCCTTGGCTTTTACAATGGCAACGTTTACGCGGCGTGCAGTCTCGAACATTTTTCTTTTTCCTTTTCCTGTCGTAGTACCTTGCGGCTTACAATGATTAATTTAACAGGTTCTCAGAGAAATGTAAAATGCCGACGTCAGGGATAGTTTTTGGGCCCGGCTTTTGTGAGATTTTATGCACTAAACGCGAGCAAAATCTTAGTGAGCTCAGAGCTCTGTTTGTGCGCAGCTATGCTTTAGTAATATAATATACCCACATAAGCATAAAAAAAGATCTAGCTCCCAGTGAGGGAGCTAGACCTACGGTTTTACTTACCGGCCACCAAGGCGGAGGAAGAAATCAACGAGGCCGTGGTCTTCGCCCAGTTCACCAAGGCCCGGGACATTGAGGCCGATGTAGTCGTGATTGAAGATCATGGAGAAAATCTGGTTTACGAGCTCAAACATTTTGAGTCCTTTCAATATTGTTTTGATGTATCCGCTCCTTGCGGCTTACAATGAATACTTTAATACGTTCTCTGGGAAATGTAAAATGCCGACGTCAGGGATAGTTTTTGGGCTCATGGGCAGGGAGTAAAACAAGCGCCTAGCTTTCACTGAAAATAATTATCATTAAAGACAATCTTTCAGAGAAAGACCAGACGCTTTCAGCCGTATAAACGTATTAGGCTGCTGTGTTCGTGTGCTCAGACGAGCTCTGAGACTGTGAGAAAACTGCCCGTATTTCGTTGAACAGGAATTTCTCAAACATATTCATCTTATCGATGAATGCATCATCAGAGTAGAATATATCAGCTGCAAATGCACGAGACGAGAGCCCTAAAATCATAGGCTGCGGTGTCTCCTCATTAAACTCGGATACACACTTTTGCATCATATTCGCGTGGCGCTCATAAATGTGAAGTGAGTCGGCATGGTGCGTATATGCACCGCTTTTAATTCCAAGCTCATTTGCAATTGTCATTTGAAGCAAGCAAAATTGGATAATGTCGTATGGGAATCCCCACACAAGGTCATTACTCCGCATATGGGTTGTCATATTCAATTTCCCATTGCGAATCCTGAAGCTCATTGCGATCGTGCAAGGAACGTCTTTCGACTTCTCGAAGAGATCTCGATAAGGATCTCGCAGAGTAATCACAGCCTGTCGTGTCTCTGGATCATTTTTTAGAAGTTCGACGATTTTGTCTATCTGAGCTCCTGCCCGAATGCCATATGCACCTTTGAAGATCCCACCATCTAAAAATGCTTTCATGTTCGGAGCGATTTCGCACATACGCATAGGATCACTGAAAGCTCCAATGAGCTGCATCCCTTCAGCTATACCGATCACATGCTTCATGCTTTTACGTAAACCATTTGCCCAGCAGTAATGCGGAGAAGAGAATGAAAATGTTACATCTTCCAATTCCCGTGTTTTCATTCCACGGACGGTAACATCTTCACCATGAAATTTAATTTCGTGATAAGCGTCAACAATTGCTTGTGCTGCTGTATCAGCTTTGATTAATGTAGCCATTTATTTTCCTAACTAATAATTTCTCATTCGAAAACACTGGGAAGTATTCGTGCATCCCTGTGTAGTTGTTGTTCACAATATTGTATGAAGTTTTTCCAACGGAAATAACTCCGATGTTTTTCCTGTGAGATAGTTTCTTGATCAAACCATCAATGCGTCCACCAATTGTTGTCGAAACAAAACCGTATCGCAGTGGAACATTTTCTTCGCCTAGGCGTCCAAGCGTTCTCGTTGCTAGGCTATCATTTGTGGGTACAAATGGAATTGGCGTGTTTAGGCGGTAATCCTCGAACACGACGAGAACATCAATATCGGGACCGCCTAAATACTCTTTTTGGTATTCTTTCAAGAAGAACGCATCTTCGCTTTTAACATATGAAGCGAGATTAATATCTTCAACTAAACTCTCTGTGATCCGTGTTTCACTGATGTTAAACCAAGAGTCGTTTTTATCATCGAAATCCTCATACCATGCATTGATAAAAGGTATCACAGGATGTTCGATCAGATACTCGTTCCGCTTCAAAATTCGTTTAGAAATCTCTTTAATCCCAGGAGTCATCAAAATCTTCAATGCTCCCTGTGATTCTAAGAACAATTCAATGTGAGTGAAGATAGCAGAATTTATTTTGCTTTTCTTTCGGAGATAAGGTCCGTAAACCAATTCTCCCAAATGCCATCTATCACAAATAAGAATTTGATTCGGATCACTTATGTCATATTCATTCAATAAGCGATACTCATATTCATAAACTGGGCTTTGGAGTAATGGGCCTGAATTGAGAGTCTTAGTTGAATTAAGTGTCTCAACTAATGTTGACTTTCCAGAGCAATCAACTCCTTCTACAATGATAAGGCTCATTATGAAGTTAACTCCACCAATCTCGCAAATGTTGCATCGACGTGTTGCACGTTCCGCCTATTCAATGCAAGTGGGTTTTTCCTATCCCTATTATTTAGCATTTCATATGCGGTGATGAAGATCTCCCGTTGGCTTCCAGGTATCTTCTCATCATTCCCCAAGCGCATTAGAGAATTGATCCAATAGCGATATAAGAAATCATATGGATTACGCGGTTTCTTTGACCCTGCTGGGTAGAGAGGGCGCACTACTTCGAATACATATTTGTAGTGATCCTCGGTCGGAAACTCTGGGACGTAGTCAGATGGGCTCCAATATTTGATCACAGTTTCACGTCCATACTAATCACGTCTTCAATGTCGTATTTGGTTGACAATTGCTTAATAATTTCAAATGCTAGACCACTCTGGTACTTATTGATTTTAAGCCCGTGGTATGCAAGTGATCGTAAATCTGAATACTGCAAAACTGTGTATTTGTCAAGCTCGAGGGCTACTTTATTTGTCCCATCCGGCTTATATGAAAAGTCTTTTTCATATCCCTCTGGAATTTCATTTACATCCACAATTTTATGCATGTAATGCGATTTTGTTCGCTTCACATTTGTATATGCAACTGAGCATCCAACGGTCTCGAGAATGAAGTTTTTATCCTCTACTTTGTAGACTCGAATCTCGGTCCACCGTAGCTTGTGGGGTTTCTCGCTGCTTGCTTCTGCAAGCAATTCTCCTTCAAATTCGATACTTCGTCCATAAGAATCTTTTAAACAATACTTCATATTTTATTCCTCATTTCCGTAAATAACCTAATTTGATTTTATTACAAGCGGCTCGGCTTTGTAAACCTTTTCGCAGTGAAGACGTCGCTGGGATGTCGTTCGGTTGTAAATTCTCCCGTGAAGTCAAATCGCCCGGAAGTAAAATCTCCTCTTTTAGCAATTAGGTTTTCTCCTACGTCATTTCTAAAGCGGCCAAATCCTACTGGGTTAACTGCGAAATATACTTCCCTGCCCTCGTCATTATCCCAATATGGCCCGGCACTTTCAATGGGCAGGGTTGATGGATCAATGCTACTTTCAAGAGAAAACATTTCGTCTTCATTTAAGAAAATTGTTTTTCTTATTTTCTTTCCAGGCATTTCAAGATTATCCCCGCTTAGCACAATCCGAACCCAGCTCGCCTCGGGATGCTGATACGTGCTCGTCACAGTGTAGAGCCCGTTCGTACAGCGGTATAGCATTCCCGTGCTCAGATGCACTACTGGACTATCCAGGGTAGCATACTTTGATGTACCGTCGACTGCAACTGAGCATTTAACTACTCCGCTTTTGGGCAGGGGTATGGTTCTCGCGTCATGTCGCGCGTAGACATTAACCCCCGTACGCGTTACCCTTGCGTCTTCGCCTAACCCTAGCACAACATTTCTCAACGGTTCGCCCTCTTTGAGCTGCTCTACCTCCGCGAAATTCCTTACATACTTCCGCACCGGCTCACTCAACCTCTTTTCTCTTCTCGATAGCTCGGCTTTACATTTTACATTTTACATTTTACTGTTTTACACCAGAAATGTAAAATTAAACTTTTTTCTAGAAGTTTCCCCACGTTATCTCGCGTGTTGGTGATAACCCGCCTGGTGACCCGTACTCTGTGACCTGTGCGTCATTACCCGCGTTGCATTACTCGCCCGGGTATACCCGCACTCGCGTTGACCCCTATACGCGTTACGTACGTACGGGTTATGACGGGTACGTTACGCGTCGCGCGGGTTATGTACTCGCGTGATCACGCTCGCGTTATGACGCTCGGGTTATGCCCCGCGTTCGTTATGACCCCTGCGTATACGAGAAGAGTTTATATAAACGCGTTAAGTGTAAAAGTGTAAAATGTAAAAGTGTAAAAGTAGTTTCCAATTCCCCGCCCGCTCGAGAATTAAAACCATGGAAAGCAACTACCAAACCCCCTTTGCCCGCATCTCGGAATTCGAATCGCGCCCGTCTACAAGAACCCCCTCCTTGCCCGTCATCGCGCAGCAGCACCCTCTCTCGGATAATGCTCGGTTTAACGCGATTCACAATGACAACTTGAGCACGAAACTTTGATTGGTGGTTTACATATCCTACGGGGGATGATAAATTTAAACTAGTTGGAAAGTAACAAAACCAATCGTAAATAGCCTTTTTTAAACTTTCCAACCAACCGTTTTCTCAAAGTTGTTTTGTAGCCATAACCCCTACGCGTATACGCGTTATCCGAGCACCATTCAACTTTCAAGCTTTATTCTTAAGGAATTTCTTTTATGAACAGCTTTCTCCATGAACACGCGAATGTTAATTCTCTTTGCATTGTTCTTTTCATTATTTCTTATCTCGCCGCTTTCACGGGAAGTATTCACGCGAAGAGTGCGCGGCTTTTCTTTATTAATATGTTCTTAGTAGTTTTCTCTGGAATATCTTTGGGTTATCTGTTGACGGTTGCTTAACACGTCCTGAAGCCTTTAGAAGCTTTCAAGATTGCTTGATGTATATTTTGTCACGAAAGATTATCCGTAATGTCTGGTAAGCCGCAGGAGTTCACAGATGATCCCGAGACCTACCTCGCACGTCATTACCGACGCAATCACGAGAGAATTGTTCCAGGCTCGAGGCGAGCGATTGCATTAAGAGCAACGCAGCCGAATCCCACGCATTACAAAACGAAGTTGGATGTGAAAGAATTGGCGAAATACATTTTCGTTAAAGGCAAAAGAATTGATGCAGATTCTCGTTGGGCAATGCTCATTGATGGACGATTAACTCCTGACGACATTACCGATGAAGAATTAATTCGCGGTGAAATGATGTCGAAGAAAGGCACGTTCACTGGTAAACGTCCGCCTTGGGTTCCCAGGCAGTTTGTTGAGGCGATGCAAAGGGAGTCGGTTAAACGAGCCCAAGAGAAATGGACAAATAACCTACTCCTTGCCCAAGAGGAACTCATTAAGATCGGAATGAATGCAGAAATAGAAGCGCCTACTCGCCTTAAAGCGCTGACATATATCATTGAGCGGTCAAGCGGTAAAATTCCAGATAAAATTGAAATGACGGCGGAGATTAAGCCGTATGAAGAATTGCTTCAAGGTGCTACTCTTGAACGAGATATTCTCGAAGCGGAAGTTCTTGAAGATAACGAGCAATTAGAAGAAGGTGATTCAAGTGGGTGGCCCCAAGCCATTGAAGAATAAGCAGGTTCTCGGTAAGCCGGGTAAAGCGCTTCGTCTTGAAGGCGGTTATGTAAGCGCGATGGATAAAGAGATTTATGAAACTCTTCGTGCATCTTATAAAAGCGAGCGCGAGATTACTTCTCAAACCCAGGTCGGCAAGTACGCGCCTAAAGGCAAACGCGTTTAGTTTCTAAATGCAAATCAATTCAAGTTAAAGAGGCGCAATTCGCGCTTCTTTTTCTTTTTAAACACAAATAGAAATGTAACTCAATGACAAAGCAAAACACGATAAAGCAATCAGATATCTTTCGCAAAGTAGGGTTCACGCCTCACGCTGGCCAAATTGATATTCTCGCAGATAGTTCTCGCTTCAAAGTTGTTGCAGCAGGTCGACGATTTGGCAAGAGCGCATTAGGTGGTCACGACTTAACGTGCCAAGCAATTCTTGCATACACAAAACGAAAAGAGATGCAAGAACGCGGCAAGAGAATGGAATATTGGATCGTGGGTCCTGAGTATTCCGATGCTGAAAAAGAATTCCGTGTTTTGTGGAATGATCTTGTCCGTCTTCAAGTTCCATTTGATAAAAACGGAACTCACAATAAACCTCTCTCCGGGTTTATGCATATCTCTTTGTGGGACGGTGTTTTCCAGGTTCACGCGAAATCCGCTAAACACCCAGAGACATTGGTTGGTGAAGGTTTGCACGGTGTGATTCTCGCCGAGGCTGCGAAACTCAAAGAACGCGTTTGGACAAAGTTTATTCGCCCAACTTTGAATGACTTTAATGGGTGGGCTCAGCTTACATCTACACCTGAAGGTAAGAACTGGTTCTATAACGTATGGCGCCAAGGTCAAGACCCATTACAAACTCAATGGGCAAGCTGGCGACGTCCCGCGTGGATGAACCCTCACGTGTATCGTAAAGGAGGCTCAGATGAAGCCATAAAGCAGCTATTTGAGATGCAGCAAAACAATCTCACAGGATTCACTGATGCAGATGTTGAGCGGCTTGGTGTTGATCTCGAAATTGGCCAATTGATGCGAGACTTGACACCACCAATGTTTAAGCAGGAAATCGCGGCTGACTTCACGGAATATGTGGGTCGCGTGTTCCAGGATTTTGATGAAGAGGTTCACGTGAAGAATCTCGACTTCAATCCTGACTGGGAAACATATGCAGGTGTTGACTATGGTTTCACAAACCCAAGTGTGTGGCTTCTTATTCAGGTTTCCCCATTCGGTGATGTGCATGTTCTTGATGAGGTTTATGAACGAGGATTATCGCCACTTGAGTTTGCACAAGAAGTTAAACGACGCAACCTTTGCCCATCTTCGCTTTTGGCTTTTTACCCTGACCCTGCCTCACCAGGAGATACACGAGTAATTGAGAATGAGTTGCGCGTCCGTTCACGAGGCGGAACAGGCGGTGAACTCAAATGGCGTCTTGAAGCAATTCGCAAACATTTGGAAATTCAAAACAAGCATTTGCCTGAAGGGCACATTGATCGCAAACCCAAATTGCTCATTAATAGGAAATGTGTTAATGTTATTAGAGAGTTCAATGATTATCGATACCCGGACAAGAAAGACAATGTCGATTTAAATTCTCCTGAACTTCCAATGAAGAAAGATGACCACACACCTGAAGCGTTAGGCCGTTTCTTTGCAGGTCACTTCAAGCGGAGGACAATCGGCATTCGAGCTTCACGCACAACGATGGCGGAGTTTAACTAATGAAAATCTTTCAGAATCTATATGAAAAGTTTACACCATACACAAGTGCTAAGCCTTTCACGGCTAACCTCCCAACATGGGTAACACCTCAAGATCAAGAACGAATTAACGCATATGAGGTTTACGAAAAGATTTACCGTAATGTCCCTAACACGTTCAGTTTAGTGATGCGCGGTACGAACAATCGGCCTGTCACATTACCAACCGCTAAGGCCCTCGTAGAAGCTATTAACCGCTTTTATGCGGTGCAGTGGTCGTTCGGTATTGATGAGAACTTCGGTAATGAATCCACAAACAGTGAATTGCGTTCACAGCTAAATGCATTGTTCACTCGTGAGGATTTCTATTCGACGCTTCAAGCCACTAAGCGATGGTCACTCATTCGCGGTGACGGTCTTCTTCACATTGTCGCTGATGACACGAAGCCTGAAGGTACTCGCATTTCTATTTATGGTATTGATCCTTCAACATACTTTCCAATTACCGATATGAACGACACTTCTCGAATTGTCGGTTGTCACTTACTAACACAAATGAAAGCGGATGACGGCACAACAATTCTTCGACGCCATACATATCGCAAAGAAGAAGAAGGTATCTTCACACAAGTGAAATACTTCGAGATGAATGGTTGGGATGACCGATGGGGAAGCAGTCAGGAAATTAAAGAAGTAAGTCCTCCCGCTCAGATGCGAGATGGTCAAGAAGAATTGCATCAAGGTTTCTATCTTCCCAAAGAAATTACGACAATTCCTGTTTATCATATTAAGAATAACCCTGAAATCGAGAATGATTTTGGTGTTAGTGAAATGGCTGGGTTTGAGTCTGTGTTCATGGCAATTAACCAAGTAGCTAGTGATATGGAATTGTCACTCTCGCTTGATGGTGCCGGTCTTTATGTCACAACGTCAGGTTCTCCTGTTGATCCAACAACAGGCGACCCAATTCCTTGGCGTCTTGGCCCAGGTGGTGTTGTTGAGATTGAGCCTGACACTGACTTTAAACGAGTCACTGGCGTGGGTGGAAAAGATCTTGCAGGAATTCAGTACATTAACAAGATCAAGCAAGAAGTTCTCGAAGCGGCTGGTGTGCCGGAAGTTGCTATCGGTAGTTCCCATACACGCGCGGCCGAGTCAGGAACCTCAATTGCATTACGTATGCATCCCATTCTCTCAAAGTGTGCAGAGAAAGAGATCTCATTCATCGGTGTTCTTGATCATTTCCTGTATGATCTTTGCACGATGTGGCTTCCTCAATACGAGGGAACATCAAGCGAATGCCGTGCATACAGTGTTATTGGTAATCCGCTTCCGATTTCTCGTGAAGAATCAATTAATGAAATGAAGCTGCTTCTTGATGCAGGCGTTATTGACACAGAACTATTCCGTGAGAAACTAACTGAGTATGGTTACGTGTTTGATAGCGCGATTAAGCGACGCATTCTTCAAGAAAAGGCGCAGCTCTCTGAGGCCGAATCAGCAGGTGATTCGTTTAGTCAAAATGTTGACTCGCTATTAATTGGTGACGAGAATGTCTAAAATCACCCCTGCCCAAAGGAAGTTTCTTCTCGCTGAACGTCAGGTTGAGTTAGAGGTCATTGATGTTCTTCATGATCTCTATAAAGAAACTCAAAAAGAGATGCGTCAATACGCTTCATCAAAGAAAGTGAAAGCGCTTGAAGCGAAGCGTGATCTTCTTCGAACCCAACGAAGCATTAATGAACAGCTTAAAAAGTATTATGAAGAAGTTGGAGATAAAGTAGGGCAGGGAGTTGTCGAGTCTGCGATTCGTGGTATCGACATGTCATACGATTTTACGTCCAAACGTCTACGAAATAGTGGAGATAAAGCAACCCTAGAGCTTCGTAGACGTGCTGTAGTTGAAGACACGTTAAACAATATTGACGTCGTAATTCAACGTGTCAAGAGCCCTACCACGAAGACATTCAGCGAAACGGTTTGGGGCACGCGAGACCTAACTCAAGATATGTTGAACAGGAAAATTAATCTCGCGCTTCTCAAAAATAAAGACGTTGAAACTCTCGCAAAAGAAATTGAAGTCTTTGTAAATCCTGATGTGAAAGGCGGTGTGAGGTACGCTTCCCTCCGCTTAGCTCGAACTGAGATGGGAAATGCATATCACAGAGCAACGATTTACGCAGGCTTTACAGATCCGAATATCATCGGGTTTAAATGGAAGTTGTCCCCTGCCCACCCGAAAGTTGACATTTGTGATAGATATGCGAAAGAACCGTTTTACACGCCGATCACTGTACCTAATAAGCCTCATCCTAACTGTCTTTGTTGGATTGAGCCTGTTTATAAAGGTGGACCGTCATTTGCAGGATTTAGAGAAAGAGCGACAGATGAGATTGAGGAGTCAACTAAGGAACTAGAAGGTCTAAAGGAAATTGCATACAAGAAACTTCGATAATATAATCAAAATGTAAGCTCCGCTCAAATTGCGCGGGTCATACAGAAGGGTTAAGAAAATGGATGATAGTAATCTAGAAAACGTCGAGAATCAGGTAAATGATTCTGAGAACGTGGAAGTAAATGAAGAACAGAATGACTCTGCGAAAACTAATCATGCTGACGATGATTACGCTACTCAGATCGCTGAACTTCAGAAGCGTTTAAGTGCCGCCGATCGCGCTCGAGTTTCTGCTGAAAACAAACTCAAAGAAATCGATCGCGAAAAACTTGATGAAAATGAGCGAATTCGACTTGAGCGAGACGAAGCTCTTGCACAGGTTAATTCTCTACAAGAAGCCGTAACACAGCGTGCAATTGAGAACGCCTTCTTGATGAATACTAACGTCCGATTCCATAATCCTGCAACCGCTTTGCGGCTTTTGGATCGAAGTGCAATTTCAATCAATGAAGATGGAACTGTCAAAGGTATGGACGACGCTATTGCAGCTCTTGCGAAAAGCGACCCGTATCTTGTAAAGACAGAAGAAGTAAAGAAAACAGGCACTACTGCTCCTAAGACGCAAGGTGTTAAAGTAGAAAACGCAGCCCGCGCTGCACTTGAGAAGAAGTATCCTTCACTTCGACGCTAGGAGATAACAATGGCTCATTTTGATAAATATGATCCGTACTCTGGCGGCTTTCGTGGTCCTCTTGCTTTTAAAATTGAAAAGGCAGATGTTGGGAAGCCGATTGCAGTTGGTGTAAATGCCAACGGCCAGATCGTTAAGGGTAATGGCAATGCAAACATGCTTGGTGTTGTCATTGGTCACAACCCGAAGAACATCGGTGATATCATTGACGTTATGACCCATGGCGAAATTGTTGAGATGACCGGTACAACTGCCGGTACACGTCTTTACGGTTTCGATGATGGTTCTATTAACGCAACTAAGACGGGTACCCCGCTTGGTTTCACCATTGAAAAAGAACGTTTCGTTGTCCGCGTTGGACAGAAGTAATAGGGAGTAAAAATGGCTAAAGGTTATTCTACTCTTGGTGACGTCCTAACTAAAACAGCGGACGGCCGAGACCTAAACGAAATCTGGAATGAGTTCCAGAACGTTATTGGTATTCACAACGAGCGTCGCAACAAGATTGTTGACCTGCTCACGTATCCTGTGCACAACCCCATTGAGGACGTTGTCCAGGCGAACACTGACGACTTCGAGCTCGCTTCCGAGTTCGGTGTTCCGAAGTCAATCCGCACTGGCGCTAACGTATTCCAGATGGGCTTCTCGTTCGACTGGTACGATGTTGCTACTCGATTTACTTGGCAGTACCTTTCCGAGGCTTCTGCGGCCCAGGTAGAGTCGGTACATGCATCTGTTCTTGAAGCAGACAACCGTAAACTCTTCAACGAGGTTATGAAGACTGCCTTCAATAACAAGAACCGCGAAGCAAGCATCAAGAACCGTAACTACACTGTATACGCGATGTACAATGGTGACGGTACTGTTCCGCCGCCTGTTGGTCCGAATAAGTTTGATGGTACCTATACTCACTACCTAGTTTCTGGTGCAGACACCATTGACTCTGGTGACATTGAGGATATCATCGATCGCTTTAAGAAACTCGGCCTGGGCTCCAACACTGGTACTCAGACTGTGATTCTAGCGAACTCTCGTGAAGTGAATGCAATTCGCCGTTTCCGTGCGAATGTCACTAACGCTAACAACGCAGTAGCGCTTTATGACTTCATTCCTGGTCCCAGCGCCCCTGCCCAGTTGCTCACGACCCCCGCTGGTCTTCTTGGTACTCAGCCTCCGAACGAGTTTGCAGGTCTTCCTGTTGCTGGTTCTTACGGTGGCGCGATTATCATTGAAGAAGACTACATCCCCGCTGGTTACGTGTTTGCATTCGTCACCGGTGGTGCTTCCGCAATTAACAACCCAATTGGTCTTCGTGAGCATCAGAACACTGAGCTCCGTGGCCTCAAACTAATGGCAGGAGATCGCAGTGCAGATTATCCCCTTATTAATTCAAATTATATACACGGTTTTGGTACCGGTGTTCGCCACCGCGGTAACGGTATCGCAATGAAAATTGCTGCCGCTGGCGCTTATACCCCACCGGAGGTGTACTCCTAATGAGCCGTCAAGTTGATTTGAAGAAGCCAACGCCTGAAGACATCGAATGGCTTGAGGTAAATGGTCGATCTGAAGAGCTGCAGATTGCTCGCGATTATGCTGCTACCGCAGCTAAGATCGCTAAGGCTAAAGCTAAAGCTGAAGCAAAAGCCGAGGCTGAAGCTGAACCCGAAGCTGAAGCTAAGTAATCGGTAAATAATAAGACAGTCTAGGTTTTACCTAGGCTGTTTTATTATGTATATATGGGAAAAATAGTTATGCCCCTTCATGTAGGGGAATATAGGCCAGGTTCAGGGTATCGAACTCCTGAACGCCCAGGACATCGAGGAATCGATTTCGAAGCAAACTTTGACACGCCTATCTACGCAATGGCGGACGGTTGGGTTTGTCACGTTGGCAAGAATGACGATCCTCAAGGATATGGTTCCTGGATTGTAATTGACCATCAAGATACACTTGGTGTTGACACTGTGTATGGACATATGCCTCCGCATTCATTCACTGTCGAGTATGGGCAGCGAGTTAAAGCCGGAGACATGATTGCTCTTGTTGGTAGCGAGGGTGGTTCAAGCGGACCTCATTTGCATTTCGAAGTATTCGGACGCCCAGGCCGTTTTGGTGGTCGGGATATGAATCCTCTGAAGTATCTTGCAGATAATGGCGCGGTTGATCCGCTTGATGGTAAACCCGTTGATGCGTACACTGCAACATACAAAGTAATTGCAAATGAGCCGAATGATCAAGTACGAACAATCTTCGGTCTTGACGTTTCGAATCACCAAAATCCAATCTCTCTGAAACGTGCTAAAGCAGAGGGAATGGAATATGTTTTCATTAAAGCTACAGAAGGTACTTGGAAAGATCCTGTATTCCATAGTCATCTACAGGATGCTAGGGAAGCTGGACTTTTGGTCTGTGCGTATCACTACGTATGGGCGACAGGAAGCTCTATCGAGGATCAAGCTGAAACTATCGCCGAGCATGTGAATGATACTCGAATTCCAATTGCACTTGACATTGAAGAAAACTCTGGATACAAATTCGAGTTCTTCAATGAATTGCGGGAAGCAATTGAGCGTAAGGGCTATCGAGTTCCGATCATCTACACAGGTAAATGGTATTGGTCTCGTATCCCTGGATGGGACGTTAATCCACTCCCTGCCCAACATCTCTGGCTGAGTTACTACGGAAAGAATCCAACAGGAAATTACCGTAGCATTTATCCTGGTGATGATTCGGCAGGATGGACTTACATGGCTCCGCATGAGACTAAGTTCTTGCAATATGGTGAGCATGGTGTTGTTGCAGGATACCTTCAAGGTGTAGACGTCAACGCATTTAAAGGTTCTTATAATGAACTCAAAGCAATCTTCACTGGTGAAGATTTAGCTCCGCACGAGGAGGCTAAAGTGGAAGAATCAAAGTACATCGTCACGAAGATGCAAGATGTTACGGGACCCGATTATACGGGTAAGTATGACATTGTATCTACGGACTTAGGCGTTATGACAAAGATGGGTAATCGTATGATCCTATCCGTCTTTGGTGATTCATTCCGAGGGCAGGGTGTAGGCTCCGGAGAATGGCTATCGCCTATCGGACTTATTGGTAGTACAGACAATGGTCAGGTTGTATGGTCTAGGGCTGCCGGAAGTGATCCAGAACGTGTTAATCAGTTGCTACCGTACGAACACGTGGACGGGTTGACAAAGCTTCCTGGAGATGTTCTAACGATTGGCGACGTTACTTATATGCACGTCATGGTAAATCGTGGACTCGGAAACGTCGAAGCAGTTGAGCTTTATAAGACTGAGAACTACGGAATCTCATGGGAATTAATTCATACCTATCCTGGCGACTTCTTGCAGAGCATGGGTCAGCTTTGGACAATGGAGTATGATCCCGAAGACGAATACATTTATGTATTCACAACCAAGTTTGATCGCAGTAATCCAATTCACTTGTTCCGATTCAAAATTGAGAATCCTGGTGAAATTGAAGTATGGGGATTCGATGGCGAGTGGGGTTGGGGTAAACCGCTAACCACAATCTTCGGTGGCACAAATGTTGGTGAAATGTGTTTGCGTCGAGTAAATGATAAGTGGCTGCTTGTCTACTTCGATGCAACTCTATACAAGATCGCTGTTAAGATTCTTGATCACCCGACTGCTAATGTGTACACGGCTGAAACTCACGACCTCATTTATGGTACTTCGTGGGGAATGGAAGACGACAACCATATCGCCCAGCTTTATGGTCCGTCTATTGTTCCTGGCGCTACGCTTGATGAGTTCAGTATGTTTGTTTCTCAATGGAATACTGACGTTGGATGGCCGTACAAGGTAATGCAGTTCAAAGTCAAGAATCGGGAGTTAGTTGAAGCTCCAGATGCTCCAAAAGAAGAGAAGGTTGAAGAAGTGGTAGAGACTTCAGAGAGTACTGAAAATAAAGACGAAAATGATAAAATCAAAACGTCTGATAATACGGAAGTTAGCAAAGAGCAGGAGCTCGAAAGCGCTTTCAAAGTATTCAAAGACAAAGTTTTGAGCATCTTTAGTTAGGAGAAGTTATGGGTGCGCATTCTTATGAAGTAGAAGAGGCCAATGGTAATTTCATGCAGGCTGACTTTTGGGGAATGGTTTTTGAGAAGACCATCAAAACCTTTGCCCAGACGCTTCTTCCATTTTTCGCCGCAGGTGTTGGTCTGTTTGGGATGGATTGGGCCACTATTCTTGGTGCTGTTGGGATCACTACTCTTGGCACTTTCGTTCTTAACGTTGCAAGTAGCCAGGTAGTTCTTACCAACAACTTCTGGATTGACTCTTTCCAGCGTGCAATGAAGACATTTCTTGTTGCGCTTGCAGGTCTGTGGCTTGCATCCAACCACATCGCAGATGTTAACTGGGTAGAGACACTCTCTATGGCAGCTACAACTGGTGTCCTGTCGCTTCTCACTTCTATCGCAAGCCGTGATAGCGGTGAAGAAAAAGATAACCCGTCGATCGTTCCGGTTCTCAAGTAACAATGCGATTGACGTCTCTTGATAAAGTGGCGGTTCTTCATCCAAAAGAAGTATTTCTTTGCCAAATATTTCTCGGAATATCCGCCACTTTGAGAGGGATAGATTATTACTTAGACAAGATGGCTAAGTATTTGCCCATAGAAAAGGTTTTTTCCATTAATCTATGGGCATTTCTTTTTATGTTTGTTGGTATATCTATCTGCCTCTTTTGCGTTGTGGCTAAACCTGGTGCACTCTGCATTTTGCACGCGATTGCTTTTGTGCTGTATATCGGTTTAGGTGTAAGTATGTTCATTGACGAGCTCTATGATGGCTTCCCCGGCTATAGAAATTCGGTGAACTTTATCCTTGTAGTTGCGATATTTCACTATATGTTTTCTAAGTCTAATGCTCGGATATTTAAATTAGCTGAGATCGGACGAATTCTAAATAAATAAGAGGTTCTAGTGTCAAGTTCTATTATGCAACATCCCATTGTTGTATATGTTAGTATCTTCGTCGCTACTATTACTGTTTTGTGGAATAACCGCGAGGCCATCGGTGGTGTATTTCGTTCAATATGCCACGCAAAGAGTGATAGGATTTTAGATGACATAAAAGACAATGGAAAAATATTCGACATTAGTCGAGAAATGTATGAAGCTCGTTTAGGAGCCGCAGTCGTTGAAATGGAGGGCTTACAAAGCCTGTACAATGAAACGTATAAGGAACTAGCGACGACGCAGAGTGAATTACTATCTGCGAGAGTTCTTATAGTAAAACTGCAAATGGAGCTAAACTCTGTTAGAGAAAAGCTAAAGTTCTACGAAGGAGATAAGAATGGCGTATAAATATGCCGGACTTTGGGGACCTGAAGATGTTCGATTCACTGATGGTCCTGCAATTAATGTGCAAGTTGTAGTCTTAAATAGTGAAAATCAGCTTGCAGATCTTTATCTAGATCATACAAAAGGCAACCCTGCCCCAAACCCGATCTTCACGGATGCACTTGGAAACCTTACGTTCTATGCTGATCCAGGGGAGTACACAATCGTATTGGACGATTCTATTAGGTACAAGATTGCTGTGCCTATACATCCTCTAGACGTGCCTAGCGGTACAGTAACTCAAGAAGAGGTTGATAAGCTTGTTGATAATAAGATCAAAAACTTACCTGCGATTCAAGGCACTAAAGGAGAACCTGGAGAGCGAGGCCCACAAGGTGAACGTGGTCCTCAGGGCTTACCTGGACCTCCTGGAGAACGCGGAGAACAAGGACAACAAGGCGCACCTGGTTTAAAGGGTGAACAGGGAGTCAAAGGTGAAGATGGGGCGCCTGGAGAAAGGGGCGAGCGAGGAGAACGTGGTGAGCGTGGCGAACGCGGAGAAGCTGGTCCACCTGGACCTCCTGCTAACATTGACGCTGTAAACACAATTGTAGATGAGAAGCTAAAAACTATTGATACAGGTATCTCTGAGACTAAAGCAAAAGAACTTATCTCTAGTGAAATAGATAAACTTCCTAAAACTCCTGGTGTTACTACCGAAAAAGTAAATGAGATTGTTGATGATAAACTTAGCACCATCAACCCAGGCATCTCTGAGACTAAAGCAAAAGAACTTATCTCTAGTGAAATAGATAAACTTCCTAAAACTCCTGGTGTTACTACCGAAAAAGTAAATGAGATTGTTGATGATAAACTTAGCACCATCAACCCAGGCAT
>CAUPXG010000012.1:0-43626 GCA_963515155.1 Streptococcus oralis
AAAAATCCTCCAGATTCTACTCTGAAGGATTCCTATCTTATTTCACAACGATATTAACCAATTTATTTGGTACACTAATCACTTTCACGATTTCCTTACCGTCAATCTCCGCTTTAACTTTTTCATCCGCTAGAGCGATTTCTTGCAATTCTTCACGTGACAGGTCTTTAGCAACCATCAATTTGGAACGAACTTTTCCTTTGATTTGGACGACGATTTCGATTTCATCTTCAACCAATTTACTTTCGTCCCAAGTTGGCCAAGCTACATAAGAGATGGACTCACCTGTTGCAGCAACTGTTTGCCAGAGTTCTTCTGCCAAATGAGGTGCAAATGGGGCAATCAATTGGATAAAGCCTTTGGCGTAGTCCACATAGAGTTTGTCTTCCTTATTAGCAGCGTTGACAAAGACCATAAGTTGGGCAATAGCTGTGTTGAATTTCATGGATTCGATTTGCTCAGTAACAGATTTAACGGTTTCGTTATAAACCTTGTCAAGAGCACCATTATTTTCCGCAACAATTTCTTTACTTGTAATCAAACGGTAAACACGGTCGAGGAACTTACGGCTTCCTTCCAGGCCTTCTTCTGACCAAGCGATAGAAGCATCAAGTGGTCCCATGAACATTTCATAGACACGAAGGGTATCGGCACCATATTGTTCCACCACATCGTCTGGATTGACAACGTTCTTGAGTGATTTAGACATCTTGGCTGGTGCTTGCTCCAACTCTTCTCCTGTTTCCACATGGAAGAAAGAACCGTCACGTTTTTCAACCTTATCAGTCGCTACAAGAGCTCCACGGTGGTCACGGTAGCTTGTTCCCAAAATCATCCCTTGGTTAAAGAGTTTTTGGAATGGTTCCTTAGTCGGAACAACACCGAGGTCATAGAGGAATTTGTGCCAGAAACGAGCATAGAGCAAGTGAAGTACAGCATGCTCTGCACCACCCACGTAGATATCTACTGGCAACCATTGTTTGAGGAGGTCCTCATCAGCCAATTTCTCAGTATTGTGCGGGTCAATATAGCGGAGGTAGTACCAGCTTGAACCAGCCCATTGTGGCATGGTGTTGGTTTCACGACGACCTTTGACACCATCTTCACGCGTCACTTCCAACCAGTCGGTCAAGTTAGCCAATGGGCTTTCCCCAGTACCTGAAGGACGGATATCCTTGGTGACTGGCAAGACAAGTGGCAATTCACTTTCAGGAACAGCTGTTGAAGTCCCATCTTCCCAATGAATGATTGGGATTGGCTCACCCCAGTAACGTTGACGGCTAAAGAGCCAGTCGCGGAGACGGTAGGTAACCTTCTCTTGTCCACAACCTTTCTCTTCCAACCAAGCCACAATTTTAGCAATCGCTTCTTCTTTGTTCAGTCCATCTAGGAAGTCAGAGTTGACGTGAAGACCGTCTTCTGTGTAAGCAGCCTCTTCAACGTTCCCACCTTCAAGTACTTCTACGATTGGAAGGTCAAATTGTTTGGCAAATTCCCAGTCACGTTGGTCATGGGCAGGTACAGCCATTACCGCACCTGTACCATAGCTAGCAAGAACATAGTCGGCAATCCAGATTGGAATTTCCTTGCCGTTTACAGGGTTAATGGCATAAGCGCCCGTCCAAACACCAGTTTTTTCCTTAGCAAGGTCAGTACGAGCCAAGTCAGACTTAAGACTAGCTTGGTGTTTGTAGTCTGCAACTGCATCAGTTTGCTCTGGACTTGTGATAGCGTCAACCAAGTCATGCTCAGGAGCCAAAACGGTGAAGGTCGCACCGAAAAGCGTATCAGGACGAGTGGTAAAGACGGTAAATTCCTTGTCAGTCCCTTTCACTTTAAAGGTGACATTGGCACCAGTTGATTTCCCGATCCAGTTACGTTGCATATCCTTGATAGATTCTGGCCAATCCAACTCATCCAAGTCATTAAGCAATCGCTCTGCATAGGCCGTGATTTTAAGCATCCATTGACGCATCGGTTTGCGGACAACTGGATAGCCTCCACGCTCAGAGGTCCCGTCAGGAAGGACTTCTTCATTAGCGATGGCTGTTCCCAACTCTTCAACCCAGTTTACAGGGACTTCAGCTTCATAGGCTAAGCCTTTTTCGTAAAGCTTAGTGAAGATCCACTGAGTCCACTTGTAGTAGTTTGGATCTGTTGTATTAACTTCACGATCCCAGTCGTAAGAGAATCCAAGCGCATTGATTTGGCGTTTGAAGTTGGCAATATTTTCCGCTGTAAATTCTGCTGGGTCATTCCCCGTATCCATAGCGTACTGCTCAGCTGGCAAACCAAAGGCATCCCATCCCATTGGGTGAAGGACATTGTAGCCTTGCGCACGTTTGTAACGGCTGAGGATATCGGTTGCAGTGTAGCCTTCTGGGTGTCCTACGTGCAGACCCGCTCCAGACGGATATGGGAACATATCGAGAGCATAAAACTTCGGTTTTGATGCATCTGTTCCTGTCTTAAATGTATGATGTTCTGCCCAGTAGCCCTGCCACTTAGGCTCAATTTCTTTATGATTGTAAAAACTCATGGTCTCTCTCCAATTTTGTGATGTTACTATTATACCATTTTTGGGGGAATTTGAAAGACGAGAAATATTCTTTTAGACTTGGATAACAAGAAATACTGAGTCGCAAATCCACCTTATTTAACAGGAAAAAAATTAGCTCCTAATCGGAGCTAACTTCTATCAATTTTTTATTTCTTCCATCTTCTCACGTCCTAGCTCTCGATAACTACGGTCACCAACAACCTCAACGCTAAACTGACCGTCCTCATATTCAAGAATCGTCACGCTACCATTATCCAGACCATGCGGATGCATGCCATTGATCAGATAAACAATGGTACCAATCGTCATTCCATGGCTCACAACGAGGGCATTACCCCCACCTTGTTCTTCCATTTCTTTAGCAATCGCTTCAAAGCCTTCCTTGATTCGACCACTGAGTTTTTCCCAACCTTCAGCCCAGCCTGCAGTATCAACCTCTACCAAACCTTCTGCTAGTTCTGCATAGGACAACTGATGAACATGGTCTACATTGAAAATTCTCGGAATCAATCCCATAAAGAGGTCCCCATCATAGGCCCCATCAAAACTACCAAAGCACCACTCTCTGATGCGCTTGTCCATGCGGTAAGGGATTTTCCCCTGTAGTCCAAGTTCTTCTAGGATAATTCCCATGGTTTGAATAGTGCGACCTGAATCACTGGAATAAGCGCGGTCAAACTGCAAGCCAGACTCTCTCAAGCCAATTCCCAGTTCATGGATTCCCAACTCACCTTCTGCAGTCAGAGGTGTATCACTCCATCCTTGAGCACGTCCAATGGTGTTAAACATCGTTTTCCCATGACGGACCAAATACAATCTTACTTTAGACATTTTCTATCCTCCATTTTCTTCTATTATATCATGGATCAAAGAAATATTCGGCTTTCAAAAGCAAAGCCAACATTTGTAAATTATCCAAAAGAAAAGCTACCCTCATGGTAGCTTCCCTAGGAGATTATTATGAAAAAGTTTAGGATTTCTATTAAATAAAGTTAGGAGGTCTTTATTTAATGATTATAGTATACACAGTCATCCTTAAACTCAACTTAAATCCTCTCGCTTTTTTATTAATTTTTAAAACTATGGATTGGAGCTGGGATTTGCCCACCGCGAGAGATGAAATCAACAGACGAAGCCCCGTTGACTTTCATCACTGGAGCTGTCCCTAGCAAGCCACCAAACTCAATCATATCGCCTTCTTTGCCCTTTGGAATAATACGAACAGCTGTCGTTTTCATGTTAATAACACCGATTGCCGCCTCATCCGCAATCATAGCTGCAATGGTTTCAGCAGGCGTATCTTCCGGAATGGCAATCATATCCAGTCCAACTGAACAGATAGCCGTCATGGCCTCTAGTTTCTCTAAATTCAGAGAGCCATCTTGCACCGCAGCAATCATCCCCTCATCTTCAGAAACGGGGATAAAAGCACCTGACAAGCCACCGACTTGGTTACAAGCCATCACTCCGCCCTTCTTAACTTGGTCATTCAAAAGAGCGAGGGCAGCCGTTGTCCCATGCGTACCAACTGTTTCTAGGCCCATTTCCTCAAGGACACGAGCCACAGAATCACCAACTGCAGGAGTAGGTGCCAAGCTTAGGTCGACAATTCCAAAGTCAACACCAAGGCGTTCACTCGCCATTTGTCCAACCAGCTGACCGATACGAGTAATCTTGAATGCTGTTTTCTTGACTGTTTCCGCTACTACATCAAAGCTCTCTCCACGAACCTTTTCCAAGGCACGCTTGACCACACCAGGACCCGAAACCCCGACATTGATGATAACATCTGCTTCGCCAACACCATGAAAGGCCCCTGCCATAAAAGGATTGTCCTCAACAGCATTAGCAAATACGACCAACTTGGCCGCACCCATATCTGACATCGCAGCTGTTTCCTTGATGATACGTCCCATATCAGCGACCGCAGTCATGTTGATACCTGACTTGGTCGAGCCAATGTTAACAGACGAACAAACCTTGTCTGTCTCAGCTAGAGCGCGCGGGATAGAATTGATGAGAATTTCATCTCCTTTTTGGTAGCCTTTTTGTACCAAGGCAGAGAATCCACCGATAAAGTCAACACCAATCTCCTTGGCAGCCTTGTCAAGTGCCTTTGCCAAAACAACATAGTCTGTCGCATCAGTCGCAGCACCAATCAATGAAATCGGAGTCACCGATACCCGTTTATTAACAATAGGAATCCCAAGTTCTGCAGCAATTTCATCTCCTACAGCCACTAGATTTGCAGCTTTAGTGGTGATTTTTTGGTAAATCTTTTCAGCAGCACGATTGATATCTGGATCAATACAGTCCAAAAGGGAAATCCCCATGGTGATGGTTCTGATATCGAAGTTCTGCTCCTCGATCATGGCAATGGTTTCTGTAACTTGTCTAATATCCATGATAACCTCCTAGATATTATACATAGCGTCAAAAATCGCCGCACTTTGAATATTGATTTTGACATTCAAGGTCTGACCGAAAGTTTCAAACTCATTTCGCAGATAAGTGAAATCCTGTTTTTCGTCACTAGAAACGACCGCCATCATAGTAAAGTATTCATCCAACACCGTCTGAGAAATATCGTCAATATTCAAACCCAACTCTGCAATCTTAGTAGACACGCCTGCAACGATCCCAGCCTTGTCCTTACCAACCACTGTAATAATAGCCTTCATTCTTATACCCCATTTCTACGATTTTTAGAAAACCTGAACGTTTTTGATTTTCTTTTTTCCTAGTATAGCATATTTCCATAGATAATACTAAAAAACGCCTGCTTACGAAGTTGTTCTTAAGAAAAAAACAATTTCGTAAACAAGCGTCTACCCTATCAAATGATGATGAGTGTTCCCGCTAGGACATAAGTCCCAGCGGTAGACCAGAGCTAGACTAAGAGCACAAGACTCCATCATCATAACACTCAACAAAATTGATGATTTTATACTAATTCGATGATCGCCATTGGCGCAGCATCACCACGACGTGGTTCAGTTTTAAGGATACGAGTGTATCCACCGTTACGTTCAGCATAACGAGGTGCGATTTCTGAGAACAATTTTTGAAGTGCTGTAGTAGAAGTGTACTTATCAGTTGCTTCATCATAGTTTTCAGATGCGATTTCATTACGTACGAAAGCAGCTGCTTGACGACGTGCATGCAAATCACCACGTTTACCTAGAGTAATCATTTTTTCAACAGTTTTACGGATTTCTTTAGCACGAGCTTCAGTTGTCACGATTGATTCGTTGATCAGCAAATCAGTTGTCAAATCGCGAAGCATTGCTTTACGTTGTGAGCTAGTGCGTCCTAGTTTACGGTAAGCCATGTATTCCTCCTTTATTTATCTTTTAATCCAAGACCCAAGTCAATGAGTTTGAGTTTCACTTCTTCCAAACTCTTGCGTCCAAGATTTCGTACCTTCATCATCTCTGCTTCAGATTTTTCTGTCAAATCATGCACAGTATTGATACCGGCACGTTTCAAACAGTTGTATGAACGCACAGACAAGTCCAGTTCCTCAATCGTACGATCCAAAATACGATCGTCAGATTCAGTATCAGCTTCTTTCATCACTTCAGTTGACTTAGCAATCTCAGTAAGATTTGTAAACAAATCAAGATGTTCTGTCAAGATACGCGCTGAAAGCCCTAAAGCATCTTCTGGAATAATTGTTCCATTAGTCAAGATTTCAAGGGTTAATTTGTCAAATCCATCATTGCTACCTACACGAGCAGGCTCTACTTGATAGTTGACTTTTGTAACTGGTGTATAAATAGAATCTACAGCAAGTGTTCCAACTGGTGCATTATCTTTTTTGTTTTCATCAGCAGGTACATATCCACGACCACTGTTAACAGTCATTGTCGCTTTTAGAGAAGAACCTTCACCGATTGTAAAGAGATAATGATCTGGATTTACAATCTCAATATCACTATCAGTCAAAATGTCTCCAGCTGTAATTTCAGCAGGACCTTCAACGTCAAGTTCAATGATTTTTTCGTCTTCAACGTATGATTTCACTGCAATCCCTTTAATGTTCAGAATGATTTGCATCACGTCTTCACGAACACCTGGGACTGTGTCAAACTCATGCAAGACACCTTCAATGTTAATAGATGTCACTGCTGCTCCTGGTAGAGAAGCTAGTAGTACACGACGAAGAGAGTTACCAAGAGTTGTACCGTAGCCACGTTCAAGTGGTTCGATTACAAACTTGCCATAATCTTTATTTTCATCAATTTTTGTTATATTTGGTTTTTCAAACTCAATCATTTGGTTAACTCCCTCTTAAACGAAAAGCAGTGTAATTGTTGGTGATTATACACGGCGACGTTTTGGAGGACGAGCACCATTGTGTGGTACAGGAGTCACATCACGAATAGCTGTTACTTCAAGACCAGCGGCAGCAAGAGCACGAATAGCAGACTCACGACCAGAACCTGGACCTTTTACAGTAACTTCAACTGATTTAAGACCGTGTTCTTGTGCAGATTTAGCAGCTGCTTCAGATGCCATTTGGGCAGCAAATGGTGTAGATTTACGAGAACCTTTAAATCCAAGAGCTCCAGCAGATGACCAAGCAATCGCGTTACCATGCACATCAGTAATCATAACAATAGTGTTATTAAATGTAGCGTGAATATGAGCAATACCGGATTCGATATTTTTCTTCACACGACGTTTACGTGTTGGTTTAGCCAAGACTTTTTACCTCCTTATATTATTTTTTCTTACCTGCAATCGCAACAGCTTTACCTTTACGAGTGCGAGCGTTGTTTTTAGTGTTTTGTCCACGGACAGGAAGTCCACGACGGTGACGGATACCACGGTATGAACCGATTTCCATCAAACGTTTGATGTTCAAGTTTACTTCACGACGAAGGTCACCTTCAACTTTAATCGCATCTACTTCACGACGGATAGCGTCTTCTTGTTCGATTGTAAGATCTTTTACACGGATGTCTTCTGAAACTCCAGCAGCTGCCAAGATTTTCTTAGAAGTTGGAAGTCCGATACCGTACACATAAGTCAGTGAAACGACTACACGTTTGTCATTTGGAATGTCAACTCCAGCAATACGAGCCATGTTTTCTCCTTTCTATCTTATCCTTGACGTTGTTTGTGTTTTGGATTTGCTGGGCAAATTACCATAACACGACCATTACGACGAATAACTTTGCAGTATTCGCAAATTGGTTTGACCGATGGTCTTACTTTCATTTTTTCCCTCCAAGTTTTTCGATTATTTAAAGCGGTATGTGATCCGTCCACGTGTCAAATCATAAGGACTCATTTCTACAGTCACACGGTCTCCCGCTAAAATACGAATATAGTTTTTACGAATTTTACCAGAAACTGTTGCTAAAATCTGATGTCCATTTTCAAGTTCAACCGTAAACATTGCGTTAGGCATTGTATCGACTACTTTGCCTTCAACTTCAATCACATCGTCTTTTGCCACGCAAAAGCACCTCCATAAATTTCGATTTGATGCCTCTGAAAACAGAGACAACAATTATAAGTCAGACTATCTCAGTATAACATTTGTAGCGATTTTTTGCAAGTGTGAAAAACGCTTTATTTCAAATTTGTCAATACTTTTTCGATGTCTTTGAACACATCATTGATATCTTGATTTCCTTCGATATCGTGGACCAAACCTTTGGCACGGTAGTGAGCAATGATTGGTTCACCTTGTGCGATATTGACATCCAAACGACGCTTCACTGTCTCGGGTTTGTCATCTTCACGTTGGTAATAATCTTCTTCCTTATAATCAACTGGTGGGTTGAAAACTTTGTGGAAGGTTTCACCTGTTTCGCGGTGGATGATACGGCCACTCAAACGTTCCAAGAGACAATCTGGGTTCACTTCGATATTGATCACACCTTCTAGTTCGATACCAAGTTCAGCCAATGTTTTGTCCAAGGCATGAGCTTGTTCAATCGTACGTGGGTAACCATCCAACAAGAAACCTGTTTCTTTGATGTCGTTCTGAGAAAGGCGTTCTTTAACAATTCCATTTGTAACTTCATCGGGAACCAACTCACCTTTGTCAATATATGACTTCGCAAGTACACCCATTTCAGTTTGATTTGCCATAGCAGCACGGAACATATCTCCAGTTGAAATGTGTGCCACGTGGAATTGCTCCACAATTTTTGCTGCTTGCGTTCCCTTACCTGCTCCAGGTAAGCCCATAATCAAAAGATTCATGATAGGATCTCCTTATTTTGTATTTAAATAGAAGCAGAAATTTGTTTCAACCCCTATTTAAAAACAAAATAGAAGAGGGGAGACGAAAATCTCTCTGATAGATAGATCTTCATACTCCACTCTCTAAGCAAAAGTAATTTTGCTTTTATTCTGTTTTATCCATGAAACCAACATACTTACGTTTCAATAGGTAACCTTCTAGCTGTTTGATTCCTTCAATACCTGTTGAGATAATGATCAAAAGACTAGTTCCCCCAAAAGCAACAGCTTCTGAAAGACCAAAGACATCTTTTGCCACAATCGGCAAGATTGAAATCACACCTAGGAAGATCGATCCGACAGTCGCAAGGCGACGAAGAAGTTTCGACATGAACTCTTCAGTACCCTTACCAGGACGGACACCATGAATGTAGGCTCCACTCTTTTGTAAGTTTTCTGCTGCTTTCTCTGGATTGATCTGTACAAATGTATAGAAGAATGTAAAGAGAATGATCAACAAGGCATACATGGCAACACCTGTCGGAGATGTTGTAGATAACATTTCCTGTGCTGTACGTACCCAAGCCCAATCATGACCTGTAGCACTCAAAAACTGAAGAATGGCTGCAGGTGCTGCTGTAATGGAACTTGCAAAGATAACTGGGATAACCCCCGCTGGGTTTACCTTCAATGGAAGGTATGAGCTTGATGGGGCTCCTTGAGCAACTTTTGTATATTGGATTGGAATTTTATATTCTGCCTGTTGAACATAGGTTGTAAAGTATACAATCAACAAGACAGCGATAATCAAAATAACGACAAAGATAATAGATGAAGTCAAACGGCTACTTGGAATATTGACGAAGTAGTCAACATAGATTCCTTTAATCATCTCAGGGATTGAAGCGACAATACCTGCAAAGATGATCATAGAAACACCGTTTCCGTATCCCTTATCTGTAATTTGTTCCCCGAGCCAAGTTACAATCATACTACCTGCTGTGAGGATAATACCAATAGTAACAAAAACTTGTGGAGTTAACGCTGTCGTTAATAATTTTGCTCCAGATAGAGTATTAAATCCTGCTGTAATCCCGATAGATTGAACAAATGCAAGTACAAGTGCAATATAACGAGTAGCCTGATTTAGTTTTCTCCGTCCTACTTCCCCTTGTTTGCCCCATTCTACAAACTTCGGTAAAATATCCATTTGTAGCAATTGAACAACGATGGAAGCAGTGATATACGGACTTACTCCGAGTGCGAAAACGGAGAAGTTCTTCATGGCATTCCCTG
The DNA here is from genome assembly GCA_963515155.1 of Streptococcus oralis. Classification (GTDB taxonomy): domain Bacteria; phylum Bacillota; class Bacilli; order Lactobacillales; family Streptococcaceae; genus Streptococcus; species Streptococcus oralis_CW. The sequence goes on from CAUPXG010000012.1 coordinate 10,058, forward strand.
AAACAAGACTAAGCATGTTCAAGAAAGATAAACCACTGAGAGCTTCTAAACTTTTTGCATTCACACCTGGAACAGTGATACTTGTCCCAATACGGAAAACAAGAATGATAAAAATTGTAAAGAGAATTTTTGATCGAACTTGTTTAACCTTGAGCGCTTCTTTTAGTAATTTAAAAAACATGGGTCACCTCTCTTAGATGACTTCTACAGAACCACCTTTAGCAGTGATAGCTTCCTCAGCTGATTTAGAGAATTTAGCTGCTTTCACAGTCAATTTCTTAGTCAACTCACCGTTACCAAGAATTTTAACTCCTGATTTTTCAGCTTTCACAATTCCTGCTTCGATAAGCACAACTGGAGTTACTTCTGCACCGTCTTCAAAGACGTTCAATTGGTCAAGGTTTACAATTGCGTATTCTTTAGCGTTGATGTTAGTGAATCCACGTTTTGGAAGACGACGGAACAATGGAGTTTGTCCACCTTCAAAACCAAGGCGAACTCCGCCACCGCTACGAGCTTTTTGACCTTTTTGACCGCGACCAGATGTTTTACCGTTACCTGATGAAGTACCACGACCAACACGGTTACGTACTTTACGAGAACCTTCTGCAGGTTTCAATTCATGAAGTTTCATTATTATTTTCTCCTCTTTTGTAAAATGCTAGCGCCGATAAGAGAGAAAAGGTTGTCTCCCTTATCAACTCGCCTATACATGGTCATCTTAGATGACTATACCTAGTTTTAGGGGATGAGTATTGCCACATCCCCTAAAAATTCATTAGTTTACTTCTTCAACTGTTACCAAGTGAGATACTGCAGTGATCATACCACGGATAGCAGCGTTGTCTTCTTTGATAACAGAGCTGTTCAATTTGCCAAGTCCAAGTGCTACAACAGTTTTACGTTGTGATGGAATGCGTCCGATTGGAGACTTAGTCAAAGTAATTTTAATTTGAGCCATTTTATCCCCTTTCTTATGCCAAATCAGAAACTGAGATACCACGAAGGGCAGCAACTTCTTCAGCGCGTTTCAATTGTTTCAAACCTTCAACAGTTGCGCGAACAATGTTGATTGGAGTGTTAGAACCAAGTGATTTAGATGTAATATCTGCCACACCTGCCAATTCCACAACGGCACGAACTGCACCACCAGCGGCAACTCCAGAACCTTCTACAGCAGGTTTCAACAATACTTTAGCTCCACCGAATTCTGAAAGAACTTCGTGTGGGATTGTTGTTCCAACCATAGGAACTTCAATCAAGTTTTTCTTAGCATCTTCTACTGCTTTGCGGATTGCTTCTGGAACTTCTTGAGCTTTACCAGTACCAAATCCTACGCGACCGTTGTGGTCACCAACAACAACAAGAGCTGCGAAACGAAGACGACGTCCACCTTTAACAACTTTCGTAACACGGTTGACAGCAACTACGCGTTCTTCTAATTCAACTGCATTGTCTTTAAATGCCATTTTCTAGTGTCCTCCTATTAGAATTTCAATCCGTTTTCACGAGCTGCATCAGCCAAAGCTTTCACACGTCCGTGATATAGATATCCACCGCGGTCGAACACCACTTCTGAAATACCTTTAGCGTTTGCACGTTCTGCAACGAGTTTACCGACAGCAACGGCTTGTTCAGTTTTAGTTCCTTTTGAAACTTCTTTGTCAAGAGTTGAAGCACTTGCGAGCGTTACACCCGCTACGTCATCAATCACTTGAGCGTAGATGCCTGTATTAGAACGGAATACGTTCAAACGTGGGCGATCAGCAGTTCCAGAGAGTTTTCCGCGAACGCGACGGTGGCGTTTTTGGCGGAGTTTGTTTTTATCTGGTTTAGAAATCACAGTTTTCACCTCTTTAGTTTTAAATCGTGTGCTATGCACTAAGTTGGAAAATAGGTTGGTGGTTAAAAATCAACCACTCAACATTATTTACCTGTTTTACCTTCTTTACGGCGAACGAATTCACCAACGTAACGGATACCTTTACCTTTATATGGTTCTGGTGAACGAAGGCTACGTACGTAAGCAGCCGTTTGACCAACTACTTCTTTTGAAATTCCGCTAACAACGATTGTTGTTGGGTTTGGAAGTTCAAAAGTAATTCCTTCTGGAGCTTCAACTTCGTCTGGATGAGATTTACCAACAGCCAAAACAAGTTTAGATCCTTGAAGTTGTGCACGGTAACCAACCCCGCGCATTTCAAGTTCTTTCTTGAATCCTTCTGATACACCAACAACCATGTTGTTCAAAAGGGCACGAGTAGTTCCGTGGATTGTTTTCATTTCTTTTGAATCGTTTGGACGGTGAAGAGTTACTTCAGTTCCTTCCACACGGATTTCAATATCTTTTGAGAACTCACGAGTCAGTTCTCCTTTAGGTCCTTTTACAGTTACAACGTTGTCATTGTTAGTGATTTCAACACCAGCAGGCAACACGATAACTTTATTACCAATACGTGACATGTTTATTTTCTCCTGTTAAATTGTCAGGCCATAACGGCCAGTTTTCACGGGGGGCATTCGGATTAGAGCAAACCTAGTTTCTTTCGAAAAGCTTTGACAAACTCCTGATATTCTGTCAATACATCAATAGCCGCAGGACTATAACCAATTTCACATAAAAGAGATACAAGGTCATCTTTTGACAATTCAGCCAAAGCGTCTTCTGCAACAATAAGTTTTTCATTCAATTCAGTAGCTTTCATCTTTTTCTCCTAAACTAATTTACTCTCTATTTAGCTGATCAGTAAATCAGCTAAATTGAACACGAGCTATGGTCTGTGTGAAAAAGACAAATCTTCCTAGAGTGTTAACACTCTTTGTCAGATTTCCTATTATCACATTGCCCATGACGCTCTTTGTATCTTGATTTTACCAAACGTAAGCGATAACTTCTCCACCAACGTTCTTTTGGCGAGCTTCTTTATCAGTAAGCAAACCTTCAGAAGTTGAAAGGATAGCAATTCCAAGTCCGTTAAGAACTTTTGGAAGATCTTCACGTTTTTTGTAGACACGAAGTCCTGGTTTAGAAACACGTTTCAAACCAGTGATAACTTTTTCACCATTTTGTCCGTATTTAAGGAATACACGGATGATGCCTTGTTTGTCATCTTCGATGATTTCAACGTTTTTTACAAAACCTTCGCGTTTAAGGATTTCAGCAATCCCTTTTTTGATGTTTGATGCAGGTACTTCAAGTACTTCGTGTTTCGCTTGGTTAGCGTTACGAATACGAGTTAGGAAGTCTGCGATTGGGTCAGTCATAACCATTTTGTTTTTCTCCTCTTACTAGTAGTTTGCAAGTTGCACTTGCTAGTTAACGATTGAGCTGGGCTCAGATAGTATTGACACATTCAAATGAGAGAACTCTTATTTGAACACGAGCTACAACCTGTGCAAAAAAGATAAATTTGTTTTGGAGCATCGCTCCTTCTCCAAATTTCCTATTTTTGCTGTGGTTGTTACGCTCTTTGTATCATGATATTACCAAGATGCTTTTGTTACACCAGGAATTTGTCCTTTGTAAGCTAATTCACGGAAGCAAACACGGCAAAGTTTAAATTTGCGGTAAACTGAATGTGGACGACCACATTTTTCACAACGAGTATAAGCTTGAGTAGAGAACTTCGCTGGACGTTTGTTCTTAGCAATCATTGATTTTTTAGCCATTAGATTTACCTCCTATATTATTTTGCAAAAGGCATTCCAAGGCCTGTAAGCAATGCACGTGACTCTTCGTCAGTGTTAGCAGTTGTTACGATAACGATGTCAAGACCACGAGTTTTGTCAACGTCATCAAAGTTGATTTCTGGGAAGATCAATTGTTCTTTCACACCAAGTGTGTAGTTTCCGCGTCCATCAAAAGATTTTGTTGGAACACCGTGGAAGTCACGAACACGTGGAAGAGAAACTGAAACCAATTTATCCAAGAATTCATACATACGTTCGCCACGAAGGGTTACTTTAGCACCGATCGCTACACCTTCACGAAGACGGAAGCCGGCGATTGATTTTTTAGCTTTAGTGATAAGTGGTTTTTGACCTGAGATAAGAGCCAATTCTTCAGCAGCTTTCTCAAGGTTTTTAGCGTTTGATACAGCGTCACCGACACCCATGTTCAAAACGATTTTATCCACTTTTGGCACAGCCATCACTGATGAGTAGTTGAATTGTTCTGTCAAAGCAGGAACTACTTCATTAAGATATTTTTCTTTTAAACGATTTGCCATTATACTTCTCCTTTCCTTCGTGATTAATCAAGCACTTCGCCTGATTTTTTGTTGTAGCGAACTTTTTTACCGTCTACAAATTTGTAACCAACACGACCAGCTACACCATTTTTGTCCAAAACTTGAACGTTTGATACGTGGATAGCTGCTTCTTTCTCGATGATACCACCTTGAGGAAGCTCGTTAGTTGGACGTTGGTGTTTCTTAACGATGTTAACACCTTCAACGATAACTTTGTTTACTTTTGGAAGGGCAGTAAGGACAACAGCTTCTGTTCCCTTATCTTTACCAGCGATTACGCGAACTTTGTCGCCTTTTTTTACAAACATTAGGTTTCTCCTTGATTTTTCTTACGCCCATAAGGGCACCCTAGCATTAAGCTAGGGGACTAGTTTGTTTTTAAAAATTAAAGTACTTCTGGAGCAAGTGACACGATCTTCATGAAGCCACCTTCACGCAATTCGCGTGCAACTGGACCAAAGATACGTGTTCCGCGAGGAGTTTTGTCTTCACGGATGATAACTGCTGCGTTTTCGTCAAATTTGATGTATGAACCATCAGCACGACGAGCACCTGATTTAGTACGAACGATAACAGCTTTTACAACGTCACCTTTTTTAACCGCACCACCAGGAGTAGCTTGTTTTACAGATGCCACGATAACATCACCGATGTTTGCAAATTTACGTCCTGAACCACCAAGAACTTTGATAGTCAAGATTTCGCGCGCACCGCTGTTGTCTGCGACTTTCAAACGAGTTTCTGTTTGAATCATTTCAGTTTTCTCCTTTCAGGTTTGATTAGATGATGACCGCTTCTTCAACAACTTCTACAAGACGGAAACGTTTTGTAGCTGAAAGCGGACGAGTTTCCATGATACGTACGATATCGCCTTCTTTGGCAACATTGTTTTCATCATGTGCTTTGTATTTTTTAGAGTAGTTAATACGTTTACCATAGACTGGGTGGTTACGTTTTGTTTCAACTACAACTGTGATTGTCTTGTCCATTTTGTCAGATACAACACGTCCAACAAGAACTTTACGATTATTGCGTTCCATTGAAATTTCTCCTTCCCTAGTCTATTATTTCGCTTCAGATTGAACTGTTTTGATACGAGCGATTTGTTTTTTAACTTCTTTCAAGCGAGCTGTTTGTTCCAATTGACCAGTAGCAGCTTGGAAACGAAGTTCAAACAATTCTTTTTTCAATTCGTTTTCGCGCTTCGCGAGTTCTTCTTGAGAAAGACCACGAAGTTCTTTAACAAATTCTTTTACTTCATTAAGTTTCATGCCTTCTCCTTATTCTGCTTCACGTTTTACGAATTTACATTTAACTGGAAGTTTGTGGCTTGCAAGACGAAGTGCTTCGCGAGCGATTTCTTCTGAAACGCCAGCAACTTCAAACATTACTTTGCCACGCTTAACTGGTGCAACCCATCCTTCTGGAGCACCTTTACCAGATCCCATCCGTACACCGATAGCTTTTGCAGTGTATGATTTGTGTGGGAAGATTTTAATCCAAACTTTACCACCACGTTTCATGTAACGAGTCATTGCGATACGGGCAGCTTCGATTTGGCGGTTAGTGATCCAGTGGCTAGTAGTTGCTTGAAGACCATATTCTCCAAATGCTACTTCTTTTCCGCCTTTAGCTTCACCGCGCATTTTTCCACGGAATTCGCGACGGTGTTTAACACGTTTAGGTACTAACATTGGTTATTTACCTCCTTTAGTGTTTTTACGAGCTGGAAGAACTTCACCACGGTAGATCCATACTTTAACACCAAGTTTACCGTAAGTAGTATCAGCTTCTTCCCAAGCGTAATCGATATCCGCACGAAGTGTGTGAAGCGGAACAGTTCCCTCAGAGTAACCTTCGCTACGGGCAATATCTGCACCGTTCAAACGACCTGATACTTGAGTTTTGATTCCTTTAGCTCCAGCACGCATTGCACGTTGGATTGCTTGTTTTTGTGCACGACGGAAAGCGACACGTTGCTCCAATTGACGAGCAATTCCTTCACCTACAAGGTGAGCATCCAAATCAGGTTGTTTGATTTCGATGATGTTGATGTGTACTTGTTTTCCAGTCAATTTGTTAAGTTTTGCACGGAGTGCATCAACGTTAGCACCACCTTTACCGATAACCATACCTGGTTTAGCAGTGTGAAGTGAAACGTTAACTTTGTTTACTGCGCGTTCGATTTCGATAGTTGAAACTGCTGCGTCAGCAAGTTCTTTTTGAACGAATTTACGGATTGCAAGATCTTCATGAAGGTAATCCGCGTATTCTTTTTCAGCATACCATTTGGCATCCCAATCACGGATGATGCCGACACGCATACCAATTGGATGTACTTTTTGACCCACGATGTTACCTCCTTATTTTTCTGCAACAGCTACAGTGATGTGAGCTGTACGTTTGTTGATTGGTGAAGCTGAACCTTTCGCACGTGGACGGAAACGTTTCATAGTTGGTCCTTCGTTTGCGAATGCTTCAGATACTACCAAGTTAGCTTTGTCCAAACCAAAGTTGTTTTCAGCGTTAGCTACAGCTGAATTCAAAACTTTCAAGATGATTTCAGCAGCTTTGTTTGGTGTGAATGTCAAGATTGCAATAGCATCGGCTACGCTTTTACCACGGATGTTGTCAAGAACAAGACGTGATTTACGAGGTGAAACACGTACTGTACGAGCCATTGCTTTAGCTGAAGTAATTTCTGCCATTTATGTTCTCCTTATTTTCTACGTGTTTTCTTGTCGTCTGCAGCGTGACCCTTGTAAGTACGAGTTGGCGCAAATTCACCAAGCTTGTGACCTACCATGTCTTCCTGGATGTAAACAGGTACGTGTTTACGTCCGTCATAAACTGCGATTGTGTAACCAATGAAACTTGGGAAGATCGTTGAACGACGTGACCAAGTTTTGATAACTTTTTTCTTTTCGTCGTTAGCTTGAGCTTCAACTTTTTTCATCAAATGCTCATCGACGAAAGGTCCTTTTTTAAGACTGCGTCCCATTTTTATATTTTCTCCTTTAAATGTTGTACCACAGCGGCTTGCGCTCACATGGAGCGCTACCGAGCTGGCGGATTTCCTAGTTGCTTAGGCGACTAGTTTACTATTATTTCTCGTTGCGACGACGAACGATAAGTTTGTCAGATTTCGCTTTCTTGTTACGAGTTTTAAGACCAAGAGCAGGTTTGCCCCATGGAGTAGATGGCGCTTTACGACCAACTGGTGCTTTACCTTCACCACCACCGTGTGGGTGATCGTTAGGGTTCATTACAGAACCGCGAACTGTTGGGCGGATACCTTTCCAACGGCTACGTCCTGCTTTACCAAGGTTTACAAGTCCATGTTGTTCGTTTCCGACAACACCAACTGTAGCACGACAAGTTCCAAGAATCATACGAACTTCGCCAGATTGAAGACGAACAAGAACGTATTTACCTTCTTGACCCAATACTTGAGCAGAAGCACCAGCAGCACGTACCAATTCTCCACCACGACCTGGTTTCAATTCGATGTTGTGGATCAAAGTACCAACTGGGATGTTAGCAAGTGGAAGAGCGTTTCCGACTTTGATATCTGCTTCCGGACCTGAAACGATACGTTGACCAACTTCAAGACCTTTTGGAGCGATGATGTATGCTTTCACACCGTCAGTGTAGTGTACAAGAGCGATGTTTGCAGAACGGTTTGGATCGTACTCGATAGTTTTAACAACTGCTTCAACGTTGTCTTTGTTACGTTTGAAGTCAACCAAACGGTAGAAACGTTTGTGTCCACCACCTTGGTGACGAACAGTGATACGACCGTTGTTGTTACGACCAGCCTTGCTCTTCAAAGCAACAAGCAATGATTTTTCAGGAGTGCTTGTTGTGATTTCAGCGAAATCCAAAGAAGTCATATTACGGCGACCGTTTGTTGTTGGTTTATAAACACGAATTCCCACGATATTTCCTCCTTAGATTATTCAGCTTCAGCAGCGAACAACTCGATTGCTTTTGAATCAGCTGTAAGTGTGATGATAGCTTTTTTAGTTTTGTTAGTAAAACCTGTGTAACGTCCAACACGTTTTGCTTTTGGTTTTACGTTGATTGTGTTAACGTTGGCAACTTTAACACCTTCGAAAGCAGCTTCAACAGCTTGCTTGATCAAAAGTTTGTGTGCACGAGTGTCAACTTCAAATACATATTTTCCTGCTTCAAGTTGAGCCATTGAGCTTTCAGTGATAACAGGTTTTTTGATAACATCATACAAATTCATTATGCAAGAACCTCCTCGATTTTAGAGATAGCTGCTTGTGTGACAAGAAGTTTGTCGCTATTTGCGATGTCAAGAACACTTGCAGTTGTAGCAGTTGCAACTTTCACGTTTGGAAGGTTACGAGCTGAAAGAGCTGCGAATTCATTTCCTTCTTCAAGGATAACAAGAACTTTAGAATCGATGCTCAATGCTGCAAGAACTTTTGCAAATTCAGCAGTTTTTGGAGCTGTAAATGAAAGAGCGTCTACAGCTACGAATTTGTTTTCAGCAACTTTTTCAGAGTAAACTGATTTAAGAGCTAGGCGACGAACTTTTTGTGGAAGTTTGTAGCCGTATGAACGTGGAGTTGGTCCGAAGACAACACCACCACCACGCCATTGTGGTGAACGGATAGAACCTTGACGAGCACGTCCAGTTCCTTTTTGACGCCATGGTTTGCGTCCGCCGCCTGATACTGCAGAACGGTTTTTAACAGCGTGAGTTCCTTGACGAAGGCTAGCGCGTTGGCTGATGATAACATCAAAGACAACTGATTCATTTGGCTCAACACCAAAGACCGCATCGTTCAGAACTACTTCACCAGCTTCTTTACCAGTTTGGTCAAATAATTTTACGTTTGCCATTGTGACTGATTTCCCCTTTCTTTATTATTTACCAGCTTTAACTGCTGATTTGATAGTGATAAGAGATTTCTTAGCACCTGGTACGTTACCTTTGATAAGGATAACGTTCTTTTCTGGAACAACTTGTACAACTTCAAGGTTTTGAATTGTTACGCGGTCGCCACCCATACGTCCTGCAAGGTTTTTACCTTTGAATACGCGGTTAGGTGCAACAGGTCCCATAGAACCTGGACGACGGTGGTAACGAGAACCGTGAGCCATTGGTCCACGTGATTGTCCGTGGCGTTTGATAACACCTTGGAAACCTTTACCTTTAGAAGTACCAGTTACGTCAACAACGTCTCCAGCTGCGAATGTTTCAACTGTGATTTCAGCACCAACTTCCAAGCCTTCAACGTTTTTGAATTCACGAATGAAGCGCTTAGGAGCCGTGTTAGCTTTCGCTACATGTCCTTTAGCAGGTTTGTTGCTCAATACTTCGCGTTTGTCATCGAAACCAACTTGGATAGCGTTGTATCCGTCTGTTTCAACAGTTTTAACTTGAAGAACAACGTTTGGAGTTGCTTCAATAACTGTTACAGGGATCAATTCGCCAGCTTCAGTGAAGATTTGAGTCATTCCCACTTTTTTCCCTAAGATTCCTTTTGTCATGAGAAAATAGTTCCTTTTCTATATTTTTTATTCAAAAAGTTTTTAACGAGCGTTTTTTATGCTCAAGGTATCAAGCTTTAGATTAAAGTTTGATTTCTACGTTTACACCACTTGGAAGATCCAATTTCATCAACGCGTCAACTGTTTTTTGAGTTGGGTTAACGATATCGATCAAACGTTTGTGTGTACGCATTTCAAATTGTTCGCGAGAGTCTTTGTATTTGTGAGTCGCACGAATAATTGTGTAGAGGCTGCGCTCAGTTGGAAGTGGGATTGGACCCGCAACTTCAGCACCAGTACGAGTAGCAGTTTCTACGATTTTTGCAGCCGCTGTATCAAGTGTACGATGTTCGTAAGCTTTCAAACGGATGCGGATTTTTTTGTTTGCCATCTTTTTCTCCTTTTCGTCTATTTAAGATAATAGGCTAGCTCCACAAGAAAACCGACGCGCGTTGCGTGGCAATGCAACCGAGCGTGTCGCAACCTCTTGCATCAAAGCTAAGGCTGTAATTTACAGCACCATAATAGAATAACACAAAGCCCCTGCGATTGCAAGGGATTTGTGAGCTTTTTTTCGTTTTTTTGGGATGAAACTGTTTTCCTATTTCATCTTCCTATGACTACTGATTTACGACCTTAAAATTTAGTCTTTTCTTCTATATAATATGAGTCATTTTGACTTTGAATTTATCTTCTGATTGATCCACTAAGATATCTGCTTTAAACTCGGTTTCTCTATAGTAACGCTGATACTGCTCCCGTCTCATCTGATGGCTAGCTAGTATAAAGGAAGCATCGCGATTTCTCATAGTCGTATCTCGAGCTAGGCGCCGCTTTAATTCGGTCTCTTCATCCGTGTAGAAACAGATAGTTTTGTCAAAGAGTTCCTTGGGTAGGAAACCCACAGACATCCCTTCGACAAGCAGTATCGGTTTTGCTCCAGACAAGATTTCACTAGCCTTCCAAGGTTCATCGATTGTTAAGACATCCATTCCTGCCTGCAAGGCGAGAATATCTCTCTGCAAACTTGCCAGTTCATGAGCCACTGGCAGACAAGCTGTCACCTTTTGATCAGGTGCTTGCTTTGGTATTACCAAGTGACGTTCTGAAGTGATATAGGGATCTGTTTCTAGTAAATTTACTGTAGTAGAATCTAGGGCTTGATATAATTCCTGTGCAAAGGTTGATTTACCTGAAGCCCCATGACCGTAGATCCCTAGCGTTCTAATTCCTCCCGTTTCGATCTCTGAAACCAGTTGTTCTATCAGGTCTTTTTTCTTCATTCTCTCTTCACCTGTTCATAGCTTTCTTTTCCGTCATTAAGCTTGTCCCAAATCACTACTTGCCCACTTTTGAGAGATTTTTGCACATCGATAATCCGTTGATTAGAGGAACCTCGAAACTGGAGCATGAGATTGCGCTTGCTTTTATCATACCGTCCATCGACAAGGATGTCAATCAGTGATAAGAGTTCCAGTTTATCTGGAGTTTCCAGCATCATTTCTTCCCACGTGTAGCCCGTCCAGGACCAGATGTCTTTGTCTGGCAATTCCTTTCGAATGCGCTTAACGAGAGGTAAGAGGATACCTGTATTGAGAAATGGTTCTCCTCCTAGCAAGGTCAAACCTTGAACATAAGGCTGGGCAAGATCTTCCATGATTTGTTCTTCTAATTCTGCCGTATAGGGAATGCCTGCGTTGAAAGACCAAGTCGCAACATTATAGCACCCCTCGCAGTGAAACATGCAACCTGATACATAGAGAGAGTTGCGCACACCTTCTCCATCGACAAAGTTAAAGGCCTTATAATCAATGATTCGCCCTTTACTAAGCTCCTCGCTTTTCCATTCACCTGGTTTTGGTGTATTCCATGTCATCCTTCTACTCCAAGTCTATCCAATAGCGCTGACTTCTATCGATTGTATTTTCGTAAACACCGCCAGCGGGGAGAATCGTGCGGCGGCTGGCTTCGTTGTCTTCATCGCAGGTAATCAGCACTCGTTCCAATCCTTGCTTTCGAGCCTCTGCTAGTCCTAATCTCAACTGCTCCTTCCCATATCCTTTGCCTCGTTGACTGGGACGGATAGAATAGCCAATATGACCGCCATTTTCTAGTAAGTAGTCATTTAATCGGAGACGAAGGTTGAGAAAGCCAAGAGCCTGGCCTGCTATGTCAAAACTAACCAGCTGGATAGCAGGAACCCAGTTTTCAGGAATATTGAGTCCCGCTTCCGCTTGAAGATTTTCTTCTAACCACTCTTCATAAACAAAATTCTCAGCATCCCAAAATCCACCGTCGTGAGGGGACTGTGCTTGTTCAAACTCTGCCATCATCTCTAAAATCGCTTCTTTATCTTCCAAACTTGGTCTGCGTAGTTCCATATTTCCCTCCCACCTAAGAGAAAAGTGAGAGCAGACTCTCACTTTTATTTTTTCTTTTTCTTGTTTAAAAACTGTTCTCTGAGGTTGAGCAAGCGTTCTTTTTTACCTGTTCCACCTTTCGAGTGTTTCTCGTGATAACGGGTCACTTGTGCGCGTCCCTTATCGTCTAATTGGTATTTCCCCATTGCGTTTCCTTCTAATTTGTTACTTCATGTCCTGCCGTTTTAATGGTTGAGCCATTCATGTGTTTGACACGCGCAGCGATTTCCTTGTGGCGTCCGTTAACCATCGGACGCGCTTGAGGATTTCCCAGATAACCACACGTACGTTTGACTACATCTACTGTTTTAGGGTCGCTATTGCCACAGTTGGGACAAGCAAAGCCTCTCTCAGTTGGTTCAAAATCCCCTTCAAAGTCACACTTGTAGCAACGATCAATCGGAGTATTGGTCCCTAGATAGCCAACTCGGTCATAGGCATAGTCCCAAACAGCTTCCAGGGCCTTAGGATTTTGTTGAAGAACTGGATACTCACAATAATGGATAAAGCCACCTGACGCACCTGCTTCTGGATAAACTTTCTCAAAGTCTAATTTTTCAAACGGTGTTGGATTTTTACGAACATCGTAGTGGAAAGAGTTGGTGTAGTATTCCTTGTCCGTGATGTCCGGAATAGAGCCGAACTTCTCTGTATCCAAGCGACAGAAGCGGTCTGTCAGACTTTCAGACGGTGTGGAGTAGATAGAGAAATGGTAACCATATTGGTCAGACCACTCTTCCACACGACGTTTCATATCGCGAATGATATCCAATGTGAATTCCTTGGCTTCAGGATTGCTTTCCCAGCTGTTTCCAAAGAAGACCGTCGCAACTTCGTACAAACCGATGTAGCCCAGCGAAACTGTCGCGCGGCGATTCTTAAAGAGTTGATCTACACTTTCTTCTTTTCCGAGACGGCGACCGAAGGCTCCGTACTGATAAAGGATAGGGGCATTCGCTGGTGTTGCTTCCTTGGTCCGTTCAACACGGTAAACCAGAGCATCTTCTGCGATGTTCATACGCTCATTGAAGATTTCCCAGAACTTATTCAGATCCCCTTCAGACTCGAGGGCGATACGAGGCAGATTGACTGTCACAACACCTAGATTCATACGACCTGAATTGACCTCGACACCATTCTCATCCTTCCATCCTTGGAGGAAAGAACGGCAGCCCATAGGAACCTTGAAGGAGCCTGTCAGTTCGATAATCTTATCATAGGATAAGACATCTGGGTACATCCGCTTGGTTGCACACTCAAGAGCCAACTGTTTGATATCGTAGTTAGGTGACCCCTCCTCTAAGTTAAGGCCTCTTTTCAGCGTAAAGATGAGTTTAGGGAAGATAGCTGTACGGTGTTCTGAACCAAGCCCCTTGATTCGGATGTTTAAGATAGCTTTTTGAATTTCCCGCTCAAAACGACTAGTTCCTAGACCAAAACCGAGCGAAGTAAAAGGTGTTTGTCCATTTGAAGTGAAGAGGGTGTTGATTTCATACTCAAGAGATTGCATGGCATCGTAGATGTCCTTTTGCGTTTTTTTCCAAGCGTAATCTTCCCGTTTTTCGGGCAAGACCCACTCTTCCGCATCCTTGAGGTGTTTTTGATAATTCTTCTCCGCATAAGGCGCCAAGACTTCATCGATACGGTCAGCTGAACAGCCCCCGTACTGGCTAGAAGCAACGTTGGCGATGATTTGTGAAATTTGAGCTGTCGCAGTCTGGATAGACTTGGGACTCTCTACCTCTGCATTGCCAATCTTAAAACCATTTTCCAGCATGCCTTTAAAATCAATCAAACAGCAGTTGGTCATCGGAGTGTAGGGGCTGTAGTCCAAGTCATGATAGTGGATATCCCCTTTTTGGTGAGCATTAGCTACGTGCTTAGGAAGCATTTGTAGCCCGATTGATTTCCCAACAATCCCTGCTGTCAAATCACGTTGGGTGTTGAAGACATCGCTGTCTTTATTAGCATTTTCATTAACAACTGCTTGATCTTTATTGAGAAGTTTATGGATACTAAAGTTTATATCTGTCGCTTTTGAGCGCTCAAAATCCCTTTGTGTCCGATAAGTGATATACTCCTCAGCCAGCGCATACTCTTTGGCTTCAAGGAGTTCATGTTCTACGACATTTTGAATTTCGTAAATCTTGACACCTTGAGGGAAGCGACTGTGAATTTCAGTCACGATTCTTTCAACTAGACCATTTAGGCGTTTTTCTACTAGAGGCGTAAGGTCCATAACCTTTTCCGCCGCCTTGTGGAGAGCCTTGTCAATCTTGTCTACATCAAACACCACACGTCTACCATCTCGTTTTTCAACGAACAAGGTGGGAACGGTTGCAAGCTTTTCTTCTAATACAATCATATCCATGCTCTTTTCTAAAATGTTGTTCTATGAAGTATTATACCACTCTAAAAATAAAAATCAATATCTTGTGTTAAAAATCCTAAAAATTTTAAAATTCCACAAGATATTGATTTTTTGTTATTTGGATTTATAAAGTTTGAACTCGCTAGTATCTGTCTGAACAAGCTCATAGTTTTCACTGAGCCAGCTCTCTACATCTGACCACAAGGCAACTTTTTGATTGACCACAATCATCTTCGGTTGATTCTCTTTCAGATCATTCATCAGTTTAGTTTTATTTTCATCGCTTGCAGTATAGAGTGTTGGAGTTGATAGAGAAGTTGGCGCCAAGCGCTCACTGGTACGGTAGAAATCAGGACGATCATCCCAAACATAGACACGATCCTCAGAACTCGTTTGTTGTTTAACCACGCTAGAAAGACGGTCTCTCTCCTGATAAGTCGCTGGGTGCGAAAGGTAGCGACTCACGATAGGAAGAACAATAAGGTAGGCAAGGGCAATCAGTGGTAGATAGAAATTTCCTTTAAGGAAAGAAGTTTGTTTCTCACGTCTTCTTCTACGACGACTCCCTCCCTCCGAAACATCTTCCTTGATTCCTGTCAGAAGGAGCAAGACCAAGAAAGGAATTAGCACCACAAGACGAGTACCGTTGATAGGTTCTTTGGAGAGAATCAAGATTCCCAAAGAAACCAACAATCCCAAGCTAGCAGCAATTGAGAGGGCATATTGCTTGGCTGGTTTTGACTGGAACAAGCCTGTAAAGAGCAAGCCAAGGGAACCTAATCCAATAGCAAGCAAACCATAGAAGGCTGCATTTTCAAGCAAATGCGCATTTGAAAAGAGGCTAAGAGCATTTACCGGATACAAGGTCTGGCTAATGGCATCTCCAAAACTACCTGTCCACACTGTATAGTAGCCTAAAGGATAGAATAAGAGTGAAAATCCTAGGGCTGACGCAAAGAACTGATATAGGCCATGAACAAAGTGACCTTTGCCTAGATTAAAGCCGATAATACCCAAGGCCAGTACAGCCGCAAACAAGGCGGTTGGGATTGGCGCAAGGAAGAAAGCAAGTGCAAGGCTCATCCCCACTCGTACAAATCCTTTGTCGTCCTTTGGAAAAGCTAGATAATTTGTAACGATACTCAATGAATAAAATAGGAAAGGCAGAGCTAGCAAGAGAGCATAACCGCCACCAAAAGCGAGGCCTGCTACAAGCAAGTATAAAATAAAGACAACTCGCTTCGCTTCTTTTTCTTGACCGACAAGAGTATCCGCAGCCTTAAAAAGAAAAATACCTGCTCCAAACAAAGCCAACCACTCAACCAAAGCAAGCAGAATACTTCCTAGGGAAAGATAGGTTAGCAAGTAATAGAGCAATCCCTCCGTCCCAAAATAATCTGTATACATTTGACCATTTTGATGCAAGGCCCAACCGGTATAAAGATCCTGGGTTTGTTGCGGACTGACTACACCAAAAATAAAAGGCAGGGCAACCGAAATGGCTGTAGTCACCAAACTCCAAAGTAAAATACTAAAAAAGGGAATGGGAGCTCCTTCTCGTTTCTCTGGCACTGACCAGTCTTGGTAATGAGATCCTTCTTGTTTCTCATCTATTTTCCCGTATACGTTCATTCAATTTCTCCTCTAAGTTTATCTGTTTTAGTATATCAAAATCTTACAGGAATGTCAGCTTGGGATTGATATTTGCTGAATTTCTTATCCAATAGCGCAAAGCGTTCGATTTCACGAAAACGGTGAAATCGGCTGTTTCTATACTCTCTGATAAAATCATCATCTTCTAGATTAAGCATGGTTTTCTCCTTTACTTATCTATTCGTAAGAAGACAAAAATAAGATCCAGCCTTGGGCTAGATCTTGATGGATAGTTAGAGCATAGGTGCAAACAACTGGACAATTTCCTTGATTAGGCTTTGATACCAGCTGGTTTTGATAGTGTGAGGATAAATTTCTTGAGAAACTTTAAAAATCTCTTCGAAGTCCCTTTCAATATCGATGATGGACTGCGTTCTATAAAGTAAGACGGCATTTTCATAGTGGTGGAGCAAGCTACGATAGTCAAAATTGATGGTTCCCACAGTAGCTGCCTCTCCATCGACAAGCATTTGCTTGCTATGAAGGAATCCCGGACTGTACTCATAAATACGAACCCCCGCAGATAACAAGTCTGGATAGGCTCCTCGAGTAACTAACTGAATAACCTTCTTATCTGGGATACACGGTGTCACAATTCGCACATCTACCCCTCTCAGAGCTGCATTTTTGATACTTTCAGTTAGATCGTAGTCAGCAATCAGATAGGGAGTCGTGATATAGACGTAATCTGTAGCTTGATTGATAAGATTTTGGTAAACCGTTTTTCCAACTTGAGCTCTGTAGATGGGTTTTGGCCCACTACTATAGGGAATACAGAGCCCCATCCCATCTTTGGGCTGATTTTCGAGATGGTATTGGTCAAAATCACTAATCTCTCCACGGTTGATATACCAGGCAGATAAAAAGAGTCTGGTAAAAGCTTTAACTGCCGGTCCATCCAGACGAATACCGCTATCCTTCCAATAACCAAAGCGTTCGATATGGTTGATATACTCATCAGCCAGATTGATACCACCTGTATAGGCAATTTGACCATCGATAATCATGATTTTACGGTGATCACGGTTGTTATAAGCAACGGTCAAACGTGGAATCACCTTGTTAAATTTGTGGGCTTCAATCCCTCGACCACGAAGCTGGATGGTGTAATCTCCAGGCAAGGTTGCCATACAACCAATATCATCATAGAGGAGTTTAACTTCCACTCCTTGAGCGGCCTTTTCTTCCAAAATCTCTAAAATGCTGTTCCACATCAAGCCTTCTTCGATGATATAGTACTCAAGAAAGACAAATTTCTCCGCTTTCTTGAGATCCTCTAGCATCTGGTGCCACATACTTTCACCAGAGGCAAAAAATTGTGTATCCGTTCGATCATAGACATCAGCATTCGTATCCATGCTGAGGAGTGATTTGATAACGCCGTAAGCTGACTTGTCCTGCTCTTTTAACTCCAAACGGAGAGCTCTGCTATTGTCCTCTCGATCAACCATTGATTGGAGCTGCTTTAGCTGCTTCATTTCTTTTTTAGATAAACGACGCTCTCCAAACATGATATAGAGCAATGGTCCAAACACTGGCACAAAGGCTACTAACAGCCATGTTACCTTACTCTCAGGATTCATGGACCGATTAACAATCGATACAATGGTCGCCATACTCATCAAAATAACTAGAATAATCCAGAGAATCGGAGCCATCTGCCCTAGATAGAGAAATAAACCAAAGATGATAAACAACTCTGCCAACATGATGGTAATACTAAAACCATACTTGGACATGAGTAGCTGCATTTTTCTAGCTGTCATACATCCCCTTCCTTTTCTAACATTCTCCTTAACTGCTTGATAAACTAATGTTTCTACTAGTATACCTCAGTTCAGGGGTAGATGGCAACCGTTTACCTTTTTCTATGCAAACTATTCCAAGAACTGCAAGATTTCTAAACTACACCCACACTATCTGAAGCGCTACCCCTCTTATTTTTTTAACTAGGGTATTAAGAGGCTTAAAAAGAACTACCAAAATGATAGTTCTTTCCAATATTATTTATATTTTTCAATATCGCACAAATCCTATGACAGTTACTATTGAAGTTGTAGAAGGTAAAGCTGAAACCTTAATTCCAAACTTCTATTTAGATTTGAGATCCTATTTTGTTAATACCACTCGGTCAGATGCCTCTCGGTCCATATCATCGATAATCAATTGATTACCATTAACCGTGTAAATTTTGACATCATCACCGATAATGACACGTTGATTTTCTGGCTCAAAGCTGACTTGCTTGATTTCCTTATCTCCATCTGGCTCGACCTCAGTCCATGTACCAGTTTTACCTGTTACAACAAGAGTGATTTGGTCATTCTCATCTTTTCCAGTATAGGTACCATCAATGTTAGTAGGTTGAGCTACAGTAGTGTCCTGACTTGAGGATGCCTGTGGTTGACTAGCACTTGTCGTAGCGCTAGAAGATGATTCTTGTTGAGTAGATGATTGCTGAGCAGATTGCTGGGTAGGGGCTTGTGCCTTAGGTCCACAAGCTGCTAAAAGACTAAGAATTGCTAGGGAAGCAATAGAAAGTGTGAATGTTTTCGTTTTCATAGCGATTTCCTTTCTTTTGTGCCAATGTTTTGCTGGAATCGTTTCCAGATATACCTCCTACCTACAGTATAGCAACATAAACCTATAAGGTCAACTAATCTCGTCGCTTCCTACCAAACTTGCTCGGACTTCCGAGATAAAGTAGAGGGATCCCGTCACGAAAAGCAAAGCCTGATCATTGGCCTGTTCTTCAAATTCTCTGATAAAGTCGCCATAGGAAGGAATCAAATCATAACCTACCACATCCTTTTCATCCAGAGAGCCTTGGTAGTCAAAGCCTGTTATCTTAAGTTCCACCTCAGGCAACTGCTTAGATAGATAGCCTAGCATCCCCTGATAATCCTTGCGTTTAAGGGCGCCAAAAAGAATGCGAATTTGATAACCTTGCTGGATTTTCCCTTGGATAAACTCTACTAGACGAGTCAAGGCTGGCAGATTGTGAGCCCCATCTAGGTAGATTTGCGGACGAATC
The DNA here is from genome assembly GCA_963515155.1 of Streptococcus oralis. Taxonomy (GTDB): domain Bacteria; phylum Bacillota; class Bacilli; order Lactobacillales; family Streptococcaceae; genus Streptococcus; species Streptococcus oralis_CW. The sequence goes on from CAUPXG010000012.1 coordinate 29,312, forward strand.
CGTTCCAATCGACCTGCCCAATGTGTCTCCTTCAAAGCCCGTCTGACAAACTCTTCTTCGACCCTTCCACCTCCTGACGCCATAAACAGAAGAAAAGTTTCTAAAGCCAAGGCGGCATTTTCTTGCTGGTAAGCACCTTCCAAACCAATTTCAAGCTGTGAAAAGCTTGCTAGGCTACTTGAAAAATCCCCAGCAGTCAAGGTGAAGTCTCGCCCAGCTTGATAGAGATCCACACCTAACTCTCTCGCTGTATTTTGACAGACAAGTTTAGCTTCTGGAGCGAGCTTAGCAATGACTGCCTGCTTGCCAGCCTTGAAAATACCAGCTTTCTGCTCGGCTATTTCCTCCAGACTATCCCCCAAGGTCTCCTGATGATCTAGCCCAATGGAAGTAATAACTGCAATCTCCCCTGTTACGACATTAGTGGTATCAAGCAAACCACCAATTCCCACTTCTAGCAGAACTAGATCCACTCCCTGCTCTTTAAAGTAAAGCAAGGCAATCAAGGTCAACAATTCAAAGAAAGACAATTGATCGTGTGTCTCTAAAAGAGTTTTCTCCATCTCCTTGACTTGGTTAGCTATACGTACAAAGTCTTCATCTGCGATTGGTTCCCCATTGATACAGATTCGATCATGGATGCTGATGATATGAGGAGAGGTAAAAGTACCAACTTTTTTACCATGAGCAACAAACAACTCCCTCATGAAGGCAATAGTTGACCCTTTACCGTTAGTCCCTGTTACGTGGATAATAGGATAAGTCTTCTCAGGATTCCCCAGCAAATCCACTGCTCGCTGCATTCGTCCAAGTCCAGATCTAAAGTTTAAACCAATCCGACTATGAAGCCATTCTTCTACTTCAAACATACATGTCTCCTTAACAAAAGTCCAATCAACTACCGCATCAAAGTATGATTACAAATAAAAAACGAGGTCGGGACTAAAATCCCGACCTCTTACCTGGTTAGCCAATCACTAGCTACTATGAATTTCAACGTGAGCTAAAGACGTCCACCGGACATTCCAACTCTTCCAATTTTTAGGAGTTGGGGGTGATACAGTCTCCCAGACTTACCAGTTCTCTCTTATTTTAAGGAACTGGGCTAAAAATATCCCTCGGACATTCCTGCGTTTCTAATTTCTGGCGCAGGGCTAAAAATGTCCCCCGGACATTTTTACTCTTCCATAAAGCTGTTGAAGACTTCTTCAATCATGTTCCATTCGTCTTCTGAGTCTTCTGGGATTGGTTGCAATTCGCCTTCTGTTCCGTCTTCATTTTCGATGAATGAGTAAGCTTGAATTTCAACTTCACCATTTTCATCTTCTTCTGCATTAACTGGCACTAGAAGAACATAATTTTTACCAAATTCTTCTTTCCCATCGATGGTCAAAAGAATTTCAAACAAGGTTTCATTTCCTTGCTCATCTACTAGTGTAATCAATTCACGTTCTTCGTGGTCATGGTTGTGATCGTGTGACATAGTTTCTCCTCTGTCTTAAAATTTTCTATCTAAATAATTTTGCAAAATCAGCTGAGCAGCCAACTTATCAATAACTTTCTTGCGTTTGTTACGACTGATATCTGCTTGTTCAATCAACATACGCTCCGCAGCGACCGTTGTCAAACGCTCATCCTGATAGTCTACTGGCAAACCAAAGAGTTCTTCTAATTTTGCTCCGTAGGCTTGACTGGCTTCTACTCGCGGACCGCTGGTATTGTTCATATTCTTTGGCAAACCTACTACAAAGCGTTCTACCTTATAGCTGTCAACCAATTCCTTGATACGGTCAAAACCAAACTGGCCCTGATCCTCATTAATATGGATGATTTCAAGTCCCTGAGCGGTGAATCCTAGAGGATCGCTAATCGCCACCCCTACTGTTTTTGAACCGACGTCCAATCCCATAATTCTCATAGATTATAGATCGACTCCTTGTCCTTTAAGGTAGTAGCGTACCAGTTCTTCAACAATTTCATCACGCTCATACTTACGGATTTGATTTCGTGCATTGTTGTAACGAGGAACGTAGGCAGGGTCTCCACTCAGTACATAACCGACGATCTGGTTAATCGGATTGTAGCCCTTGTCGTTCAAAGAAGCATAGACGTCTGTCAACGTTTCGCTAATTTCTTTCTTATTGGAATCATCCAATTTAAACCGTACAGTTTCTTCAGTAAATCCCATTCTAACACCCTCTTTCCTTAGAATAGTACTATTATAGCACATTCCCTGACGTTCTACAAATAAGTCAGTCTATTAATTTGGATTTTCTATTGTTCTGTCGCCCCATTTGCCACTCTATCTGCAATATATTGGCTAGGTTCGTTTTTTAAGAGATTTTCAAGGCCGATATTTTTTAAATATTCCAGCTGAGATGCCTTTTTGACATCCAATACTTGAAAATCATAAGTCGTTGTCGTCTGGATTTCTGTCTCGCTGAGTAGCTTTGTTTCCAGTTTGAATCCTGCTAGTTTGCGTGCCTCTTGGATGGTCTCATCCTTTTCTTCCGCTTCTAGAAGCGCTTTTTGCGTCTCCTCTAGGCCATTTTCAGAGATAAAGGTCTTGAGTTCATCCCCGACAGGTCGTTTTTGCTGGATGGTCAAGGTCAAAAACTGACTGCCTTTATAAGTAATGGTCTGAATCTGTTGCGTCCCATTTTCTGACTTCGGCATCAGCAAGGTCTTGGTGACAACCGTATTCTTTTCGGCATTGTCCAAAACGGGAAGGTTGGATTGGAGAGGTTCAGATGTTGTTGTGGAAGCAGCAGGAGTTTCCTTTTTTTGCCCACATCCCGCAAGCAAAAAGAGGAGAGCAAAACTAGCAATTAGTAACTTTTTCATAATTCCTCACTTGATTTTAAAACAAAAGAGCAAACAAGGCCAGGAGTCACTCCCAGCCTTGATGTTTTATAGAGCTGCACGTAGACGTGCTTCTGCATTTTCTACATTACGGACAGAGCGTGGCAAGAAGGCACGGATATCATCTTCTTTATAGCCGACTTGCAGGCGCTTCTCATCAACGAGAATCGGACTCTTTAAGATCCGTGGTGTTTCCATGATTAAGTTGAGCACTTCATTGACACTCAAATCCTCGATGTCAACTCCAAGTGCCTTAGCGTAGCGGTTTTTTGACGAAACGATACTGGCAATTCCATTATCTGTTTTCGTGAGAATATCTAATAACTCTTCTCTTGTAATTCCTTCTTTACCGAGATTTTGTTCTTTATAACTTAACTGGTGGGCATTGAGCCAGGTTTTCGCTTTTTTACAGCTAGTACAACTTGAGACTGTATAAATTTTGATCATGTACCTACCCCTTTCGCTACATGTTACTATCAGTTTAGTCTATTATACCATAAAAAACATCCGACTTGCGACCTATTTTTAAAAAAAATTAACTTTTTTCGCGATTTTCGTACTTTTTTCTTGACAAAATCAATTTATAACCAACTTTTAAATTTTTTGATATACAATCGTTTTACAACTGTAACACTTATCATATAGAGAACGATAATCAAAAGCAAAAAGAGGAAATAAATTGGTTCCAAAGGGGTTAAATGAAGCAGGCTAGCAATTGAAGAGTAGGGAAGGAAGGTCACAAAACTAGCTGCTAGCAAGGTTGTCCCAAGAACAAACCATGATGGACGACTTTGTAAGAAAGGAAGTTTTGCTGAACGAAGCATATGGATAACCATGGTTTGAGACCACATGGATTCAATGAACCAACCTGTCTGGAACAAGATGATAAAGCCCGTTGCAGACTCTGCTCCGTGAGCATAAGCTTGACCTGTCGCCATTGGGACAATGACAAAATAGAGCAAGATAAAGGTCAAAATATCAAAGGCAGAAGAAATCGGACCCATCCAAATCATAAAACGAGTAATAGACTTAGCCTCCCACTTATGAGGATGTTTCAAAAAGTCTTCATCTACATTATCAAATGGCAAGGCAATGCAAGAAAGATCATAGACTAGGTTTAAGACAATCAAGTGAATTGGAGCCATAGGAAGGAAAGGTAAAAAGATACCAGACACTAACAGAGAGAAAATGTTCCCGAAATTAGAGCTGACCGTCATCTTGATGTATTTGGTCATGTTGGCATAGACTTTGCGTCCTTCAACCAGCCCTTTTTCAAGCACCATCAAATCCTTATCTAGCAAAATGACATCAGCCGTTTCTTTGGCAATATCTACTGCTGTATCAACAGAAATCCCCACATCTGCCACTTTCATAGAAGGGGCATCATTGATCCCATCTCCCATATAGCCAACACAATGTCCATTAGATTTGATTTGTAAAATGATTCGTGCTTTTTGATCCGGAGAGAGTTTGGCAAAGACAGTCACCTTCTCAACTGCTTGGGCCAACTCTTCGTCCGTCATGGCATCAATATTAGAACCCAACAAGATTTGATCAACATCTAAACCAACTTTTTCGCAAACTGCTTGGGTTACCTTCTCATTGTCCCCCGTCAAGATCTTTGTTTGAACACCGTGTTCTAACAAAGCTTGGATAGCAGGTGCTGCTGATGGTTTTGGTGGATCTAGAAAGGCAAGATATCCTGTTAGAATCATCTCTTTTTCATCTTCAACTGAGTAAGCAAAGCCTTCTTTTAGGCCTGTTTTATAGGCGACTCCCAAGACTCGCAATCCCTGTTGATTGAGTTGGTCCACTTCTTTTAAGATTTCCACTCGAATATCATCCGTCAGAGGGCTAATCTGACCTTGATATTCCACATGGGTTGAAATCGCAAGCATTTCCTCTAGGGCACCCTTGGTTACCAAACTAACAACTTCGTTCTCATCCTTGACGATGACACTCATCCGTCTGCGTTCAAAATCAAAGGGTAATTCATCGATTTTTTGGAAGCTAGTATCCAAATTTTGTAGAATAGCGTGTTCTTTAGCTTCTTTTTCAGTTCTGCTGATAATGGCACGGTCCATCAAGTTTTTCAAACCGGTTTGAAAATAGGAATTGAGATAAGCACGTCTCAACACAGACAAATCCAAATCTCCATGTATATCCAAAGGATATTCCAGGACAATTTCGTCTTGGGTAAGGGTTCCGGTTTTATCTGTGCATAGGATATCAATAGCACCTAGATCTTGTATGGCATTGAGTTTTTTGATGACGACTTTTTCCTTGGCCATGATAATGGAGCCTTTTGCTAAACTGGCCGTGATGATCATAGGAAGCATCTCAGGTGTCAATCCAACACCAACACTCAGTGCAAACACACCTGCTTCCAGCCAGTCGCCATCCGTCAAGCCATTGGAGAGAAAGACGATGGGAACCATGACCAACATCAAACGGATCAAGAGCCAAGAGATGCTGTTCATCTCCCGTTCAAAAGAGGTCGGTTCGTCATAGGTATTGAGAGTTTGCTCGATTTCTCCCATCATAGTGTCATCGCCGACCGCTAGGATCAAAGCCTTGGCACTTCCTGATATCACATTGGTTCCCATAAAGGCGAGCGCTTCTGCTTCTAGCAGACTATCAAAGTTTGACTGACTCATTTTTGACAAGGCTAGTTTCTCAACCGAGTCACTTTCACCTGTCAAACCAGACTGTTGGACAAAGAAATCACGTGATTCAATTAAAAGGAGGTCTGCTGGTATCATATCCCCAGCACTTAACTTGACTATATCTCCAACGACCAAATCTTCAATTGCGATCTCTAAACTCTGGCCTTCGCGAATAACCGTAGCTGTATTCACAATCATTTTTGAAAGATTGGTCGCAGCTTTGTCACTTCGCAGTTCTTGGACAAATCGAATGCCACCAGAAATGAGGACTAGGACAACGATGATGATAGAGGTCGTCGGATCTTCTTGTCCAGGCTTCGCCAACCAGACGTTGGTCACCATGGAGATCATAGCGATGACCAGCAGGATGATTGTAAATGGATTGATAATAGATTCGTAAATCTTTTTGAGGATACTGTCTTCTTGACCCTTGGTGATAGTGTTTTCGCCATATAGGTCACGATTTTTCTCCACCTGCTCCTCAGTCAAGCCTGTTAGACTTGTCTTATAAAAAGATAGAGTTTCGTTTAAAGGTGTGTGAATAGCTGCTGCTAATCTTTCTTTTTTAGTTTTCATTGGTTTCTCCTATCTGTATGAATGATGTGTTTCATACACAGAGACCAATCACTTTATAAGGGCAGAACGACACAAATCAGCGATTGGCTGTGTATGTGCGGTTCTGGATGATCGTCAATTTGCATCGTTTGTCTCCTTTCCTTGTTCTAAAACAGTAGAAAATCCCACCATAAAATGGCAGGATTAAAAAACTAATTATCTGTTTTTTCGTTCAAGCTTTAACTCCATAGGGCGATGTAATGAGCTTAGTCTTGGCCTTCGCGACCATGACTGTTGACCAACGAGTAGTGTCTCCACTGCTTTGCGGTAGTCATCCGTATCCCTATGGTAGCCTCACCTACCGTTTTCGTCTATCAGTATAAACCTTTAAAATATAAAAGTCAACGATTTATCTCATTTTTTAGATAACAATCAATTCCTTTGGAGCAAGTGTCAATAACTCACAACCTGTTTCTGTAATCAAGATATCATCTTCGATACGAACGCCGTATTTCCCTTCGATATAGATGCCCGGTTCGTCTGTCAAGGTCATTCCTGCCTTGATTGTATCTGTCGAGGTTTGGCTAAAGTAAGGTTCTTCATGGATGTCCAGGCCAATACCATGGCCAATACCATGAGTAAAGTAGTCGCCATAGCCTGCCTCGATGATAATATCACGAGGGATTTTATCAAAGTCGCGGAAACCTAATCCTGCCTTGGCTTGATCAATCAGAGCTTGGTTGGCTTTCAGAACCGTATTGTAAATCTCTGCCTGCTCGTCACTAACATGCCCCAGATAAATCGTTCGTGTCATATCGCTGACATAGTGGTCGTAGAGACAGCCGAAGTCCATGGTAATAGCTTCTCCCAGCTCTACGGGTTTATGCATAGGATGGGCATGGGGTTTGGAAGAGTTGATGCCACTTGCTAAAATGGTATCAAAAGACAAGCCAGATGCTCCCAACTCACGCATACGGAAGTCAAGGAAGTTGGCAATTTCAATCTCAGTTTTTCCTGGTTTGATAAAGTCAAGTGCATCTCGGAAAGCTTGGTCTGAGATAGAACAAGCCTTGCGAATAGTCGCAATCTCTTTCTCATCCTTAATCATACGAAGTGCTTCAACAAACTGAGTCTGCGGAAGCAAGTCGATTCCTGCAAAAGCTGCCTGCATACGGTGGTAATAAGAAACCGAAATCTCGTCCTCAAAACCAACGCGAGACAAACCCATATCCTTAACAATGCCTGCAATAACAGCTAATTCATCGCGGTCAGCCACAATCTCAAAACCTGTTACTTCTTGCTTAGCTGCAATGATATAGCGAGAGTCTGTCACCAAAACCTGACGGTCACGGCTGATAAAGACTGTTCCATTTGAACCCCAAAAACCAGTCAAATAATAGACGTTTTTAAGGTTGTTGATGATGATACCATCTAGTTCTTTTTCTTGCATTTTAGCTAGAAATGCTTGCACACGTTTATTCATGATGTAACTTTCCTTTCAAATAGTGTCCTGTGTAGCTGGCTTCATTGGCCGCTATTTCTTCTGGGGTTCCTGTTGCAATGATGGTTCCACCACCGACACCGCCCTCAGGTCCCAAATCGATGATATGGTCTGCCGTCTTGATGACATCCAGATTGTGCTCAATGACGAGGACTGTATTTCCATCGTCGACAAAGCGAGCCAAGACTTTAAGCAAGCGAGCGATATCCTCAGTATGAAGCCCTGTAGTTGGCTCATCCAGAATGTAGAAGGATTTACCTGTCGAGCGTTTATGGAGTTCACTAGCTAACTTCATACGCTGGGCTTCTCCACCTGAAAGGGTGGTAGCTGGTTGTCCTAACGTTACATAGCCCAGTCCCACATCCTTGATGGTCTGAAGTTTGCGTTGAATTTTTGGAATGTGTTGGAAAAATTCCACCGCATCGTTGACGGTCATGTCCAAGACCTGCGAAATATTCTTTTCCTTATAGTGGACTTCTAGGGTTTCACTGTTGTAGCGAGTCCCATGGCAAACTTCACAAGCCACGTATACGTCTGGCAAGAAGTGCATCTCGATCTTGATAATCCCGTCACCTGAGCAGGCTTCGCAACGACCACCCTTGACGTTGAAACTGAAACGGCCCTTCTTGTAGCCTCGAATCTTGGCTTCATTTGTCTGTGCAAAGAGGTCTCGTATATCGTCAAAAACTCCAGTATAGGTAGCTGGGTTGGACCTCGGCGTCCGTCCGATAGGGCTCTGGTCAATGTCAATCAAGCGGTCTACATGCTCAATCCCTGTAATCGTCTTAAACTTACCAGGCTTGTCTGAATTGCGATTGAGTTTTTGAGCAATGGCTTTTTTGAGAATACTGTTGATTAGGGTCGATTTCCCTGAACCCGATACACCAGTCACAGCGATAAATTTTCCTAACGGGAAGCGGGCAGTGACATTTTGTAGGTTATTTTCACGCGCTCCTGTCACCTCGATAAAGCGACCATTTCCGGAACGGCGATCTTCTGGTACTGGAATGACTCGTTTACCTGATAGATATTGGCCTGTGATAGACTTGCTGTTGCGAGCCACTTGCTTAGGCGTACCTGCAGCAACAATCTCTCCACCAAAAACACCAGCACCCGGACCAACATCAATCAGATAATCCGCCTCGCGCATGGTATCTTCGTCATGTTCAACCACGATGAGAGTATTGCCCAAATCACGCATCTTTTTCAGACTGGCAATGAGACGGTCATTATCCCTCTGGTGGAGACCAATCGACGGCTCATCCAGGATATAGAGGACACCTGATAGGTTGGACCCAATCTGGGTTGCCAAGCGAATACGCTGACTCTCCCCACCTGATAGGGTTCCTGCCGAACGTGACAGCGTCAGATAGTTAAGTCCCACGTTATTGAGGAAGGTCAAGCGATCCTTGATTTCCTTGAGAATAGGACGGGCAATGATAGCTTCATTTTCAGACAAGGTCAACTGACTCACCAAAGCCAAGTGGTCTGCGATAGACAAATCTGAGATTTCACCGATATGTGGCCCTTGCTCGCCACCTACACGAACAGACAAGGCCTGGTCATTGAGACGGTAACCGTGACAGGTTCCACAGGTCAGCTCATTCATGTAGAGACGCATCTGAGTGCGGGTGTAATCGCTGTTTGTCTCGTGATAGCGACGCTTGATATTAGTGACAACTCCCTCAAACGGAATGTCAATATCGCGCACGCCACCAAATTCATTTTCATAGTGGAAATGGAATTCCTTGCCATCAGACCCGTAGAGAATCACGTTCTTATCTTCTTCTGACAAGTCCTCAAAGGGCTTATCCATATCGACTCCAAAGGCTGTCATGGCCTGCTCTAGCATGTTTGGATAGTAGTTAGATGAGATAGGATTCCAAGGCGCCAGCGCCCCCTCACGTAGCGTTTTGCTGGTATCTGGCACTACTAGGTCGATATCCACCTCCAGCTTGATACCCAAACCATCACACTCACTACAAGAGCCAAACGGGGCATTGAAGGAGAAGAGACGAGGCTCTAACTCTGGTACTGTAAAACCACAAACTGGACAGGCATAATGCTCAGAAAAGAGCAACTCAGAATCGTCCATAGTGTCGATAATCACATATCCTTCTGCGATACGAAGGGCAGCCTCAATGGAATCAAAGAGACGGCTACGAATACCCTCCTTGATGACAATACGGTCAACTACGACATCAATATTGTGTTGCTTGCTCTTAGACAGCTCTGGAACTTCGGTAATATCATAGACTTCCCCATCCACTCGGACACGGACATAGCCGTCCTTTTGAATCTTTTCAATGACACTCTTGTGTTGCCCTTTTTTCTTTCGGATAACTGGAGCTAAAATTTGCAGACGTTGGCGTTCTGGCAATTCCAAGACCTTATCCACGATTTGTTCTACAGAAGAAGCCTTGATAGCCCCGTGCCCGTTGATACAGTAAGGCATCCCCACACGTGCGTAGAGGAGACGCAGATAATCATTAATTTCAGTCGTGGTTCCCACGGTCGAGCGAGGGTTTTTACTAGTTGTTTTTTGGTCGATGGAAATAGCTGGGCTGAGACCATCAATAGCATCTACATCGGGCTTCTCCATATTGCCCAAGAACTGGCGAGCATAGGCTGATAGACTCTCTACATAGCGACGTTGGCCCTCAGCATAGAGGGTATCAAAGGCCAGACTGGATTTCCCAGACCCTGACAAACCAGTCACAACAACCAGCTTGTCTCGCGGAATCTCCACATCAATATTTTTTAAGTTATGGGCACGCGCCCCATGAATCACAATTTTATCTTGCATCTTTGTTCTTTCTAGTCCATTATTGCTTTCCATTATACCAAAAAATGTGAAATTCTATTACCCAAAAAGCTGTTTTTGTAGTATAATAGTACGGTGCAAAAAATGAATCACTGAATAGTAGGAAAGGATAGGGGATATGAAACAAGTTTTTCTCTCAACAACAACTGAATTTAAAGAGATCGACACGCTTGAACCGGGTACTTGGATCAACCTCGTCAATCCTACACAAAATGAATCGTTGGAAATCGCCAACGCCTTTGACATTGATATTGCCGACCTTCGAGCACCACTCGATGCGGAAGAAATGTCCCGTATTACCATCGAAGATGAGTACACTCTGATCATCGTAGACGTTCCCATCACTGAGGAAAGAAACAATCGCACCTACTACGTTACGATTCCGCTGGGGATTATTATCACAGAGGAAACTATTATCACTACCTGCTTGGAACCTCTCCCAGTTCTCGATGTCTTTATCAACCGTAGACTGCGCAACTTCTACACCTTCATGCGTTCACGCTTTATCTTCCAGATTCTCTACCGCAACGCAGAGCTTTACCTTACAGCCCTTCGTTCGATCGACCGTAAGAGTGAACAAATCGAAAGTCAACTTCACAAGTCTACTCGAAACGAAGAGCTGATCGAGCTCATGGAATTGGAAAAGACCATCGTCTATTTCAAGGCCTCACTTAAGACGAACGAGCGCGTGATTAAGAAATTGACTAGCGCAACTAGCAATATCAAGAAATACCTAGAAGACGAAGACCTACTCGAAGACACTCTGATTGAAACCCAACAGGCCATCGAGATGGCAGATATCTATGGAAATGTCCTTCACTCTATGACAGAGACCTTTGCCTCTATCATTTCCAACAACCAGAACAACATTATGAAAACTCTGGCTCTCGTGACCATTGTCATGTCTGTCCCAACCATGATCTTCTCAGCCTACGGGATGAACTTCAAGGATAATGAAATCCCTCTGAACGGTGAGCCTCACGCCTTCTGGTTAATCGTCTTTATCGCCTTTGCTATGAGTGTTTCACTCACTCTCTATCTCATCCATAAAAAATGGTTCTAAGAGGAATCCCTATGTCTCAGATTGATTTACAGAAACTAACCAAGAAAAACCAAGAGTTTATCCATATTGCTACCCAGCAATTTATCAAAGATGGCAAAACAGATGCTGAAATCAAGGCTGTCTTTGAGGAAGTCATTCCTAAAATCCTTGAAGAGCAAGCCAAAGGGACGACTGCACGTTCCCTCTACGGAGCTCCAACCCACTGGGCTCACAGCTTCACTGTCAAGGAGCAATATGAAAAAGAGCATCCAAAAGAAAATGACGATCCAAAACTCATGATTATGGACTCAGCCCTTTTTATCACCAGTCTCTTTGCATTGGTTAGCGCTCTAACTACCTTCTTCTCTACAGATCAGGCTATTGGTTATGGGTTGATTACCCTCTTGTTGGTTGGGCTTGTTGGAGGGGTGGCCTTCTACTTGATGTACTACTTTGTCTACCAGTATTATGGACCAGACACAGATCGTAGCCAGCGCCCTCCTTTCTGGAAATCAATCCTCGTCATCCTCGCTGCTATGCTTCTCTGGTTGGCTGTCTTCTTCGCAACAAGCTTCCTTCCAGCAGCTCTCAATCCAATCCTTGCTCCACTGCCTTTGGCTGTCCTAGGAGCAGCCCTTCTCGCTCTTCGCTTCTATCTCAAGAAACGCTTCAATATCCGAAGCGCAAGCGCGGGCCCATCACGTTATTAAGAAAAGTGAAAAGCTATGGCATATAGTCAATCTTTAGCTCAGCAGATTCGAAAAATCCTAGCACTCAAACTTCCTCCCCAAATTTTTGAAGAAGAGCTAGAAGAAAAGAAACTGTTTGGTGGCCTGGCCTTTATGATTCGTGGGAAAATGGTTCTTACAGTCAGTTCCAGAAAGAACGAGCTGGTTATGGTGAGAATAGGCAAAGAAACGGAAAAGCAAGTTCTACCCCGAACAGGAGCCCATACTACATTGATGAGAGGGCGACCTTATCATGGCTATATAGACCTAGATATCGAAGGTCAAAAAGAACTGCCTTACTGGATTGATTTAGCCCTCTCCTATAATCAAGAGTTGACCAAGTAACTCATATCTAGTGAGATTAGAGATTAGAAAAACGAAAAGCAACTGCTCCGGCGGTTGCTTTTTTTCTTGCTTTCTTGATATCCAATAGAACTTCTGAGTCTCATTCTTATAGTTTTCTCTCATTTTTTGTGATAAAATAGGCTCATACTCAATGAAAATCAAAGAGCAAACTAGGAAGCTAGCCGCAGGTTGCTCAAAGCACTGCTTTGAGGTTGTAGATAGAACTGACAAGGTCAGTAACATATATACGGCAAGGCAAAGCTGACGTGGTTTGAATTTGATTTTCGAAGAGTATCAATCTATTTCTAGGAGGATGAGATATAGTTTCTACTATTGGTATTGTTAGTTTGTCTAGTGGTGTTATCGGAGAGGATTTTGTCAAACACGAAGTCGATTTGGGTGTCCAACGTCTTAAGGATTTGGGACTCAATCCTATCTTTTTGCCCCATTCGTTAAAAGGTTTAGACTTTATCAAGGACCATCCTGAAGCGCGTGCAGAGGATTTGATGCAGGCCTTTTCTGATGATAGCATCGACATGATCCTCTGCGCCATCGGTGGGGATGATACCTATCGCTTGCTACCCTACCTTTTTGAAAACGACCAGCTCCAAAAGATTATTAAACCAAAGATTTTTCTTGGCTTCTCGGATACCACTATGAACCACCTTATGTTGCATAAACTAGGAATCAAAACTTTTTATGGGCAATCCTTTCTAGCAGACATTTGTGAATTAGACAAGGAGATGTTGCCCTATAGTCTCCACTACTTTAAAGAATTGATCGAGACGGGAAGAATCTCAGAAATCCGCCCTAGCGACCTTTGGTATGAGGAACGGACTGATTTTAGTCCCAAGGCTCTGGGAACAGCTCGTATCAGTCATGTAAATACAGGCTTTGATTTGTTGCAAGGAAATGCTCAGTTTGAGGGAGAAATTCTCGGTGGTTGCCTTGAGTCCCTCTATGATATCTTTGACAATTCTCGATACGCAGACAGCACGGACCTCTGCCAAGAGTACCGACTCTTCCCTGACTTATGTGACTGGGAAGGAAAGATTCTCTTGCTAGAAACAAGCGAAGAAAAGCCTGAACCTGATGATTTCAAAAAAATGTTGCGGACTTTAAAGGACACGGGGATATTTGGGGTTATCAGTGGACTCTTGGTCGGAAAGCCAATGGATGAAACCTTCTATGACGACTATAAGGAAGCACTATTGGATATCATTGATAACAATATCCCGATTGTCTATAATCTGAATGTCGGTCACGCAACTCCAAGAGCCATTGTGCCCTTTGGCGTTCACGCTTATGTGGATACACAGAAGCAAGTCATTCGCTTTGACTATAACAAAAAATAAACAATTTCTCCATTTTTGTGCTTTGGTATTGATTTTCGTCACAATTTGTGTCTGAATTTATTGCATTTTGCTTATTTCTATGATATCTTTTTAAAGGAGGTATATATGACTAAACAAAAAATAAATCAAATTGTCGGTTCAATTGGAGCCTTTATCGGGATTGTTGTATTTATCGCCTACATCCCACAAATTTTTGCCAATTTACAAGGCAACAAAGCTCAACCATTCCAGCCTTTATCCGCAGCAGTATCTTGTTTAATTTGGGTTATTTACGGATGGACAAAAGAGCCTAAGAAGGATTGGATACTAATTATTCCAAACTCAGCTGGCGTTGTCTTAGGTGGACTGACATTTCTTACTGCACTATAAAAGTTACTAGCATATAATCATAACCACCCGTCTAACGGGTGGTTTGCACCAGGGCTATAAGCCCAAAT